>CAZYWR010000952.1:0-11802 GCA_964651185.1 uncultured Polyangiales bacterium | reverse complement strand
CATCCTCGGCGCCTCGCGCGGCACGGGCGCACTCGCGGTTCAAGTCGCGCTCGCGCGCGGTCATGACGTGCTCGCCTTCGCGCGCACGCCGGACAAGTTGGCGCTCTCGCACCCGAAGCTCACGAAACTCCGCGGCGACTTCCACCGCCGCGAGGACGTGGAAGCAGCGGTCCGAGGACAAGAAGCCGTGATCATCACAGCCTCGTCCACGAGCCTGCAGGGGTTCCGTGAGAACCCGAATTATTTCTCGCAGGGTACGGCTTACGCCATCGATGCCATGAAGGCGCACGGCGTGAGGCGTCTGGTCGTGCTCAGCGCGCTCGGTACGGGCGAGAGCCGGCGGCTCATGAACATCCTGGTCCAGAAGCTCGTGATCTCGTTCGTGCTCAAGTTGCCGTTCGCGGATCACGAGCGACAAGAGCAACTCGTGCGCGAGAGCGGCCTCGACTGGGTGATCGCTCGGCCAGGCCGCCTCACAAACGGCCCGGCTCACAAACGCTACGTGGCGAGCGCCGAACTGCGGCGGGTGCCCTTCTCCATCTCTCGTGCAGATGTCGCCGACTTCCTCGTGAACGCGGCCGAACGCGACACCTGGATTCACCAAGCCGTCCAGCTCGGCGGCTGACGGCCGCTCCTCCATGCAGCTGGCGGCCGCTCCTCCAGCGGCTGACGGCCGCTCCTCCATGCAGCTACTTCTCCGACGCGAGTTCTCCAGCGTTGCGCCCGCCCAGGTTCGAGCCCGGTTCGACAGCGACGAGGCGCACGCGTCCCGTGGCCACCAGCGCCCCGTCGCGGTTGTGAATGTTCGCTTCCCAGAGCTGCGTGCGGCGCCCGACCGAGAGCGGCCGCGCAGTCGCGCGCAAAGTGCCAGCGCGCGTCGCTTTCAAGAAGCTAGTCTGATTGTCCACGCCGACGACGAACAGCCCGCGCTTGCTCGAGTGCAAGAAAGCACCCACCGAACACACCGTCTCGACGATGCTGCAGTAGACGCCGCCGTGCACGACGCCCATCGGCTGATAGTGCATCGGCGTCACCACCAGCTCCGCGACGACCTCTTGCTCGGCGATGCTGACATACGTGAGCCCCATATGGTCGGCCCAGGGCGCCTGGATGTGCTGGGGTGCCTCGCTCGCTTTGGGCGCAGCGGGCGCGTCCGCGCCGTCCTTGCTCGCTCCACCTGCCGGGTCCGTCATGACCGCCTTCGCTCCTTTCGATGCCAGCTCAGCGCAGCCGCGCCGTTGGCCGCCGTCACGGTCGCCCACAGCGGGGTGTTTTGCAGCTCGCACACGTTGTCGGGCCAAAGGATACGAGAGCCGCGCGCATCGGGCACCCGGCGCGGGTCGCGGCGCCCGCTGGCCCCCGCAGGTGGCACCTGCATCCAGGCCCCACCCCGCGGCGCGGAAACGCCTCACTGAGGCGAGGCAGCTCGATGCGAGCCGATCGCGTCGCGGCTCGCTCCGCGAACGCGAGAGCGCGCGCTCCCTGCCGCCGCCGCGCGCGAGCACACGCGTTTACCCGAGGCAGCGACAGCGCTTTTTGCGTCGACGCACGCGATCGACGCATGGCCGCCCCGCGCTCGCGCGCGGCGTCGATCCGCGAGCTCATGGAGCCCCGCCTCACCTCGCGTCGGGCGGTGTGCCGCTTGCATCGCGACAAGCCGAGGTAAACAGAGCATGCACCCCAGCAGCCAAACGACTGGTAAGAGGCCTCAGGAGGCATCCGATGGCGCCACGCGCGCGCGCGATGTGGCCGAGGCGGCGCGCGAGAAGCAATGGCGGGGGGCGAGCTTCCTGCGCGACCTGTTCCTCGGTGATTATCGCTTCGAGCTGATCGAATCGCTCGCCTTGCATGAGCCGGAACGTCCCGAATTTCGCGCCTTCTATGAGCAGCTGCGAGAGCTGCTCGAAAATGAGGTCGATCCGGTCGCGATCGACGCGGAGGGCAACTATCCGCCGCGCGTCGTGCGCAGGCTGGCCGAGCTCGGCGCGTTCGGCATGAAGATCCCGAAAGAGTACGGCGGCCTCGGGTTCAGCCACAGCGAGTACGTGCGAGTCATGGAGCTGCTCGGCAGCTACGACGGCAACCTCACGGCCCTGCTCTCGGCGCACCAAGCGATCGGCGTGCCGCAGCCGGTCAAGCTGTTCGGCACCGAGGAGCAGAGGCGGCGCTTCTTGCCGCGCTGCGCGCGCGGCGCGATCTCGGCGTTTGCGCTCACCGAGCCCGCGGTCGGGTCCGATCCCGCGTCGCTCGGCACCACGGCCGAGCCGAGCCCTGACGGCGAGTACTTCCTGCTCAACGGCGAGAAGCTCTGGTGCACGAACGGCACCTTGGCGGAGCTCATCGTCGTGCTCGCGCGCGATCCGCACACCGATCGCATCAACGCGTTCGTGGTCGAGATGGAGTGGGAGGGCGTGCACGTCGAGCATCGCTGCCACTTCATGGGCCTGCGCGCGCTGGCGAACGCAGCGTTGCGCTTCGAGAACGTGCGCGTGCCGCGCGCCAACCTGATCGGCGAAGAGGGCGCCGGCCTGCGCATCGCGCTCGTCACCTTGAATACCGGTCGCCTGACCTTGCCTGCGGCGACCGCGGGCGCCGCCAAGCACTGCACCGAGATCGTGCGCAAGTGGTCGAACGCGCGCGTGCAGTGGGGAGAGCCGATCGGCAAGCACGAGGCGGTCGCGCTCATGAACGCCGACATCGCCTGCTCCGCGTTCGCGATGGAGTCGACCGCGCTCGTGCTCGGCGAGCTCGCGGACCGCAGCGACGTCGACATCCGCCTCGAGGCAGCGGCCGGCACGGAGTGGAACACCGTGCGCGGCTGGCACGTGGTCGACGAGGCCCTGCAGGTACGCGGCGGACGGGGCTACGAGACCGAGCTCTCGCTCGCGCAGCGCGGGGAGGCGGCGATCGGCCTCGAACGCATGCTGCGCGACAGCCGCATCAACCGCATCTTCGAGGGCTCGAGCGAGATCATGCATCTCTTCATGGCGCGCGAAGCCGTCGACAAGCACCTCAAGGTCGCCGGCGCCCTCGTCGACCGGCGCGCCACGATCGGCGCCAAGCTGCGCGCGCTGCCGCGCATCATCGCGTTTTATGCTTGGTGGTATCCGAGCCTGTGGTTCGGGCGCGGCTTCTGGCCGTTCTTCGGCCACCACGGCGCGCTCGCCAAGCACCTGCGGTTCAGCGAGCGCGCCTGCCGCAAGCTCGCGCGCGCCGTATTTCACGGCATGTTGCGCTACCAAGCTGGCCTCGAGCGCCGGCAGGCCTTCCTGTTCCGCGCGGTCGACATCGCCATCGAGCTATTCGTCTTGGCCGCGACCATTCGCCACGCGCAGGTGCGGGCCACCCGCAGCGAGGCGCAAGCCCGAGAGGCGTTCGTGCTCGCCGACTTGCACGCCCGCGGCACGCGCCGGCGGGTGCGCGAGCTGTTCCATGCGCTCTTCCACAACGACGACGCGCAGCGTTATGCGCTCGGACGGGAGCTCTTGCGCGGCAGCTATCGCTGGCTCGAACAGGGCACCGTGCCGCTCGCGTATGAGACGGATGAGCTCGTTCCCCATGCCGTCTCGGCGCGCGCCCCTGCCCAGCGCGAGCTCGGCGGCGAGGAAGCCTATGCCACGACTCACTGAGCTCCGGCCTCGCCGTCGAGGCTCGCGACCGGAATCGGGAACGCGTCGGCCGGCCCGAGCCGCGCGGGGTCGATGAAACGCGGTCCATCGGCGCCGAGGCCGAGCCGGGCGTGGAAGGAATCGATCTCGGCGCAGAAGGCTTCTGCGAGCAGGCCCACACTTTCGAGCTTCGCGCGCGCCCGATGCCAGGTGCGTACCGCCGCGCTGCCCCGGCCCAAACTGAGCTGATGGTGGGAGGCGGCGAGCTGCGCGAGCGCGCGCAAGGCGGTGCGCACCGGCGGCTCGGCCGCCCGAAAACCCTCCTCGAACCGCTCGTGCGCGGCGAAAAACTCGCCCGCTCGTAGGTGGGCAAACCCTTCGGCCCACGCACGTCGCTGCTCATCGGTGCAGAGAGCGAGGAAGTTTTCCCGCATGGCTCTATCTTCTACCGCTTTACTCGAAGTCGAGAGGGATGTGCTAAGAGCACCCACATGGGTGAATCTACGGCACAAGACGAAGTCCGGACCCTGAAGAAGGGTGACCAGTATCACCACCCGGACCTGCGCGAGGCGATGATTCGCGTCGCCCAGGAGCTGCTCGAGACCGAGGGACCGAGCAGCTGGACGGTTCGCGCAGCAGCCCGCATCGCTGGCGTCTCTTCGGGAGCGCCCTATCGGCACTTCGCCGACAAAGACACGCTGCTGGCCGCCGTGGCGGCCCGCGGCTTCGATGAGCTGCGAAGCGAAATCGCGACCCGGCTCGAACAAGCGGAGGAGGATGCCTTGGCGCGCTTTCAAGCGCTCGGGGAGGCTTACGTGAGCTTCGCCATCGCGCGTCCCGGTCGCTACCAGATCATGTTTGGGCGCGACATCCTCAATCGCGATCTCCACCCCGAGCTCTGTGCGGCCGCCGATCGCGCCTTCGCCTCGCTCCTCGACGAGGTGGAGCGCGCGCAGCAGGCGGGCCTCTTGCGCAACGACAGTCCCGCGCCCGCGCTCGCGGCGGGTGCCTGGGCCGTCGTCCACGGACTGGCGGATCTGTTGCTGAGCGGGCGTCTGAACGACATCGCCGAAGGGGACGCCGTCGGCCTGACCGCCCAGCTCGGACGCATGATGTTCGAGGGCCTGCTGGCCCGCGGCCCAGCCCCTACATGAGCTTTACGCGGCGGGTGCGGTCGGGTCGGGCGCAACCCGCTCCGGCGGCAGCCGGAACGCGATCGTCAGGTCGTAGCGGGGATCGCGCCAGGAGCCCGTGAGGGCATCCCAAACCGCGGCCGGCGAGACCAGCCCCCAACGCAGCGGCACCTTCCCGGTGAGCGCGTCGTCGAGCGTGTCGCCGGTGGCGCGCAGCACGCGGCGCAGATAGCGCGCGTTGAGCCCGGGGATGCGCGTCTGGCCGGCATCGCCCTCCATCACGGCCATCAGCTCGAGCCCGAGCGAGCTCGCGATCGAAAGCAGCGCGCCCCGCGACAGGATGTGGCGGTGATACGGCTGATGGAGCATGTGGATGTACTGGTCGGGCTTGCGCAGGTCGATCACATCGGCGTTGGGCGTCCCGATCACCAGCACGCCGCCCGGCTTCGCCAGCGCCATCAGATCGCGCAGGTGCTCGATCGGCTCGGCGACGTGCTCGATCACATCCTGCGAGACGATGAAGTCGTAGCCGGAGCCCGGCGGCTCCGCGAACGGCCCCTCCTTCGCGTACGGCTCGTAGCCGCGCGCGTGACGGTAGCCGCGCGCGCGCAGGTGCTGCACCAACAAGCCCGCTCCGCAGCCAAAGTCGAGCACGCGCTGGCGGCGCCTGAGCCCGAGCCGGCGCAGGCGCCGCTCCTTGGCGCGATAGAGCAGCCGCGTCGAGAAATTCAGAGTGCGCGCGTGAAACGGATAGGCCGCGTAGTAGCGATCGAGATCGACGGCGTCGGCCGCATGGATGGAGCGGCACGCGTCGCATTGCCACACGGCGAACGACTGGTGCGCGAAGCTCTTCACGTTGCAGCGAACTTGGGCGCGCGCCGCGCGCTCGGGCGCGACTTCGGCGCCACAGCCGTTGCAGCGGAGCTTCGCGCGGGGGGAGGTCTCGAGCGGAGCACGCATGCCGGTCACGCTACTCGAGAGCGCGCGCTTCGTGAACCGTGGTCGTGCCGCGTCACCCGCGCGACGCCTCGCCGGTGCGAGGGCACCGTCACCCGCGCCGATGGCTCAAGCGGGCCGCGCGCAGCGCTCGCGATGCTCAGGCGTCCCGGAGCCAGGCGGCCACCTCGAGCGCGGCATAGGTCAACACGCCGTCCGCGCCCGCGCGTTTGAACGAGAGCAGCGCCTCCAGCATGACCGCGCGGAAGTCGAGCCGGCCGAGCTCGGCCGCGCTCTTCAACATCGCGTATTCGCCGCTCACTTGATAGGCGTAGGTCGGCACGCCGAACGCGTCCTTCACGCGCCGCACGATGTCGAGGTACGGCATGCCCGGCTTGACCATGACCATGTCGGCCCCCTCCTCGAGATCGAGCGCCACTTCGCGCAGCGCCTCGTCGCCGTTGCCGGGATCCATCTGATAGGTGCGCTTGTCGCCGCTGCCGAGCTGCTTGGCCGAGCCCACGGCGTCGCGGAATGGCCCGTAGAACGCGGAGGCGTACTTGGCGGCGTACGAAAGGATGCGCGTGTGCGTGTAGCCAGCCTCGTCGAGCGCGTCGCGCACGGCTCCGATACGGCCGTCCATCATGTCGCTCGGCGCGACCACGTCGCAGCCCGCGGCGGCCTGCACCAGCGCCTGCTGGCGCAGCATCGCGATGGTCTCGTCGTTCACGACGTAGCCGCTCTTCACCAAGCCGTCCTGACCGTGGGTGGTGAACGGATCGAGCGCCACGTCGCAGATCACGCCGAGCCCCTTCACCTGCTCCTTGAGCGCGCGCACGGCACGGCACACCAGGTTGTCGGCGTTCGTGGCCTCGCGCCCGTCGTCGCTCTTGAGCGCAGGGTCAATGACCGGGAACACCGCGATCGCCGGGATGCCGAGCGCAAACGCCTGCTGGGCCGTCTCGCACGCCAGGTCGATCGAGAGCCGCTCGACCCCCGGCAGCGAGGGCACGGGCGTGCGAAGCCGCTCGCCCTCGTGCACGAACAGCGGCAAGATCAGGTCGTCCGCGCCCAGTCGATGCTCGCGGACCAGGCGCCGCGACCAGTCATCTCGTCGGTTTCTGCGCATTCGGGTGCGAGGGAAGGCGCCTACGTGCATGGCCCACATCTTACACGACCGGACCGGCCGGCGATTGCGTGCACAGAGGTAACGGCTAATTGAACGCGGCGCGAAAGGGTACGGCGATGAAGCGTGTAGGTTTGGTGGGTTGGCGTGGCATGGTCGGCTCGGTGCTCCTGGATCGCATGCGCGCCGAGGGCGATTTCGCCGCGATCGAGCCGATCTTCTTCTCCACCTCCCAGGCGGGCGGCAAGGCACCCGCGGTCGGCAAAGACGTGCCGCCGCTGGCCGACGCCTACGACATCGAGGCGCTCAAGCATCTCGACATCATCATCTCCTGCCAGGGCGGCGACTACACGAACGAGGTCCACCCGAAGCTGCGCAAGGCCGGCTTCACGGGCTATTGGATCGACGCCGCCTCTAGCCTGCGCATGCAGGAAAACGCCGTAATCGTGCTGGATCCGGTCAATCGCGAGGTGATCGAGCGCGGCCTCTCCGAAGGCTTGCGCGACTTCATCGGCGGCAACTGCACGGTCAGCCTGATGCTGATGGGGTTGGTAGGGCTGTTCCGCCAGGGCTGGGTCGAGTGGATCAGCACGATGACCTACCAGGCCGCGTCGGGCGCGGGCGCCAAGCACATGCGCGAGCTGCTCGTGCAAATGCGCGCGCTCGCGCATGCGGCGGGCCAGGGCCTCGACGACGCCAACGGCGACGTGCTCGAGCTCGAGCGCAAGGTCACCGCGTGCGCGCGCGAAGGTGCGCTCCCTACGGGCGAGTTCGGCGCGCCGCTCGCCGGCAGCCTGCTCGCCTGGATCGATCGCGCGGTCGACGGCGGCGCCACGCGCGAGGAGTGGAAGGGCTACGCCGAGGCCAACAAGATCCTCGGCACCAAGCGGCCCATCCCCATCGACGGGCTGTGCGTGCGCGTCGGTGCGCTGCGCTGCCACTCCCAGGCGCTCACGATCAAGCTCACGCGCGACGTGCCGCTCGGCGAGCTGGAGGCTGCGCTGCGGGAAGGCAATCCCTGGGTGCGCGTGGTCGAAAACACCAAAGAGGCGACGCTGCGTGAGCTCACGCCGACCGCGGTGACGGGCACCTTGCAGGTCCCCGTCGGGCGCATCCACAAGCTGCGCATGGGACCCGAGTATGTCGGCGCCTTCACGGTGGGCGATCAGTTGCTTTGGGGAGCGGCGGAGCCGCTGCGGCGCACCTTACGCATCGTCCTCGAGCGCTGATGTTCGCGCTGCCAAACGTGTACATCGGCAATTTTTAGTGACCTCGTTCGCGCCGCAAGTTCTACTTAAGGCTCGCGGATGGCGCGTGATGGATCGGCGCGCCCAGTCCGCAGGGGTCGATCAATGTTGGATTGGAAGCGGTGCTTGTTGGGCTTGATGGTGGCCGCATCTCTGGGGTGCGGAGATTCGAACGACGACAGCGACGATGACGCCCTCGATGGCGGAGCAGACAGCGGCGCCGCCGACAGCGGAGGAAGCTTAGAGGGCGGCATCGACGCCGGAACCGCAGACGCGGGTCACATGGACGCGGGCCTCAAGTTCTTCGACGCCGGCTCGTACGACGATGACGACGGCGGTGCGTGCAGCGGGCTGCAGGCGGTCATCCGCGACTTCACGTTCATGCATCCGGACTTCCAGAAGTACAGCGGCAACGACCCGACCAAAGGCCTCGTGCAGACCAACCTGGGGCCCGACAACAAGCCCGTGTTCGCGAGCTCGGGCAACCCCACGCAGATCACGAGCGCTGCGACGTTCATGCAGTGGTACAACGACGTGCCGGGCGTCAACATCCCGATCGGCATCACGATCCCGCTTACGCCGGTGGGCAACGGCTCGTATCAGTACGCGAGCAACGCCTTCTTTCCGATCGACAACATGGGCTTCGGAAACGAAGGCAACGACAACAACGGCGTGATCCACAACTTCAGCTTCACGACCGAGGTGCACACGTCGTTCACGTACCGCGGCGGCGAGCAGTTCACGTTCAACGGCGACGACGATCTGTGGATCTTCGTGAACCGCAAGCTCGCGCTCGACCTCGGCGGCCTGCACCCGCCGCGCTCGGGCACGATCGACTTCGACGCGCAGGCGGCCCAGCTCGGCATCGTCAAAGGCAGCAGCTACAAGATGGACATCTTCCACGCCGAACGGCACACGACCCAGTCGAACTTCACGGTGCGCACCACCATCGACTGCTTCGTGCCGGTCTTCGGGATCTGAGCCGCTGCGCGGCGTCAATACGCCTCGCATACGTAGGCGTTGCGGTTGTCGCAGTCGGCGTCGTTCCAGGTGCCGTCCACTTGCACTGCGGCACAGTCTTCGTCGCTGTGTCTGCCCAGGCATAGATTGCCGATGCTGACGCCGCTGCAACGGTCGCTGTTGTTGGGTTCGCCGGCGGCCCAGTTGGTGTAACCGATGTCTGCACCGTCCGTGCGTCTGCTGTTGCCGAGCTCCGGCGCGACCCAGGTCCCCTCGTTGTCCTGATCGCTCGCGCCGATCCACGACTGCCCGTTGGCGCGCACGAAGTCGTTCTCGGACGAGCTGTCGACCACCACCAGGTCCATGCCTGCGTCGAGGCAAGCCGCGCGCGCATCGCGCCAGCTGCGCGTGTCCGTGCACAGCAGGTAGGCGTGGCTGTCGAAAGGCTGCGCGCTGCAGCCGGAGGGCGCCGGCGGGAGGCACACGCCGGTGACGCAGCTCCCGTCGGCTTCGCAGGCGCGATTGCAGCTACCACAATGCGAGCGGTCGCTGCTCGTGTCGATGCACTGATCGCCGCATTGGCTGAGCTCGGCCGCACAGCTCGGCGCGCTGGCGGCGTCGGAGGCCCCAGCGTCCACCAACGCGGCGTCCGGCGCGCTCGTGGAGGTCGAGGCGTCGCCGACGGCCGCCTCGGGCACGGCAGCTTCCGCAGCGCCATCGAAGGTACCGGCGTCCGGGACGAGCGCACGCGCATCGAACGCGGCCGCGTCGCTCCGCGCATCCGTCGCAGCGTCGTGCGCTCGGACGCTGGGGTCGTCTCCTCCCGTGCTCGCGTCGAGGCCGATCAGCGTCGACGCCGCATCGAGATCCGCGAGAACGGAGTCGGTCGAGCTGTCGCCCTCGTTGTGGATCGCGCTCTCGGCGCATGCGCTCGCGTTCGCGGCGAGACCGCTCAGCAGACCGAGAAGAAGCCGATTCCCCATAGACAAACCTCGAACACAGAACAGCAGCAGCCGGATGACCAGGCGCCTACGGCAAAGGTAGGCAGCTGTAGTCACGCGGCGCGTATCATGAGCCGCCCGAACCGGTCGGCACTCACGAAGTTAGGCATCCGTACGTTGAGAGACAACCGTGGACAGCCATACTGGATCTCGCACAACATTCGTTTGTCTGCCCCATTGCTGGAATCCGTGACGTGAGTACCCTCGCGCGTACACAAACGCACAGGAGATCCGGAATGCTGAGGATGACGAAGACAGCGCTGCTCGCCCTAGCCCTCTGCGCGGCGACGAGCGTCACGGCTCTGGCTCAGGATCAGGAATCGGGCGCGATCGACGTAGACCTGCCGGCGCGCAAAAAGGCCGAGGAGCCCGCTCCCGCCCGTTCCTACGCCAAGCCCGGCCCGCTCCGCGTGTACGGCGGCTTCAACGTCGCGGTGGGTGGCAATGCCAAACTGACCTCAGACAACGCCTTCCTGGGGACCCCGTCCGCCAGCCTCGACCCGACCATCGGCCTGCAGGGGGGGATGGACTACGTACTGCACGATTACTTCGCGATCGGTGGCGAGACGCGCTTTCTGTGGTGGAAGACCGATGGCGCCGGCGACCGCAATTTCTTTTGGGATCTGGATGTAAAACCCCGTGGCCGGTACGCGTTTTCGAATCTGCCGCTCGAGGTGTACGGCGCGCTCCCGATCGGCCTGACGGTGCCGGCGCTCAAGGGAGAAGCGGAGGGCAAGGTTGGCTTCAACGTCGGTCTGCTTGGCGGCGCGTATTGGTTCTTCACGGAGAATCTCGGAATCAATGCCGAGATGGGCTGGGTGTTTCATCGCATTGGCCAGGACTACGTCGGCACAAGCGCCCACATCAAGACGAACCAGTTCCTGTTGCTCTGCCCCAACTTCGTCTACGCGCTCTGACCGGCGGCGCGTAGCACCGGGCTGCGCGAGAACACCGACAGCTCGAGCGAGTCGCGCTCGCCGCGCACGAGCCGTTGCGCGCCGGCGTACGCGATCATCGCCGCGTTGTCCGTGCACGAGGCGAGCGGCGGCACGAACAGCTCGATGCCGGCGGCGCGGCAGCGCTCGCTCGCCTGCGCGCGCAAGCCGCGGTTGGCCGCGACCCCGCCTCCGAGCACGAGCCGCGGCACGCCCTCGCGCGCGCAATCCGCGAGGCTCTTGTCGACCAGCGACGTGACGACCGCGCGCTGGAACGACTCGCATAGATCGGCGCGCGCGCGTTCGTTCTGCGGGAGTCCGTGCTTGGCCACGTTCTGGGCGACCGCGGTCTTGAGCCCAGAAAAGCTGAACTCGAGGCCGTGCTTGCGCCGCATCGGCAAAGGCAGCGCGATGGCCTCGGGATCGCCGATCGCAGCCAGACGATCGACGACGGGGCCGCCCGGATAACCGAGCCCGAGCAGCTTCGCGACTTTGTCGAAGGCTTCGCCTGCCGCGTCGTCGCGCGTCTCGCCCAGCTGCTCGATCGCGGTCGGTCCGTCGACGCGATAGAGCGCGGTGTGGCCGCCGCTCGCGAGCAGCGCGACGTAGGGAAATTGCGGGGTGATCGCGTCGTTGCGGCGCAGGTAGATCGCCAAGAGATGGCCGACCAAGTGGTTGACGCCCACGATCGGCAGGCCCCGCGACCACGCGATGGCTTTCCCCGCCGAGACCCCGACCAAGAGCGCCCCGACGAGCCCCGGGCCATTCGTGACGGCCACCGCGTCGAGATCCGCAAAACCGCCTGGCAGGGCCGCTACCGCGCGCTCGATCACCGGCACGATGTTCTGAACGTGCG
>CAZYWR010000951.1:0-7779 GCA_964651185.1 uncultured Polyangiales bacterium | reverse complement strand
AGCTCGCGCTCAAGCCGGTGTGAGCAACGCGCGCGCTGCCACCGCGTACGATCTCGAGCTCGACGCCTCGGGCGAGCTCGCGCTCAAGCCGGTGTGAGCTGCCGGATTCGAGTAATCGCTGCGTGGCGCGCAGCTTGCACGCCTCTGCGGACGGCGCCCGGCGAGGTCAGCCGACGGAAAGGGCGCGCGCTGCACTATCATCCCGTCGGCCGGGTATCAGGACACACCGAGAAAGGACCTCATGAGCCAAACACGCAAAGTCGCCGTTCTGGTAGGCAGCCTGCGCAAGGCGTCCTTCAGCCGCAAGCTCGCGAACGCGCTGAGCGCGCTCGCGCCCGCGGGCCTCGAGCTCGAGATCGTCGAGATCGGACAGCTACCCTTCTACGACCAAGATGATGAAGACAATCCGCCCGCGCCGTGGGTCGAGTTTCGACGGCGCGTCAAGGCCGCGGACGCGGTCCTGTTCGTCACGCCGGAATACAACCGCTCCGTGCCGGGCGTGCTGAAGAACGCCATCGACGTCGGTTCGCGACCTTACGGCCAGAGCGTCTGGAGCGGGAAGCCGGGCGCGGTCGTGAGCGCGTCGCCGGGCGCGATCGGCGGCTTTGGCGCCAACCATCACCTGCGCCAGTCGCTCGTCTTCCTGAACGTACCGGTTCTGCAGCAGCCGGAGCTGTACATCGGCGGCGTCGATAAGCTGTTCGACGAACAAGGCAAGCTGGTGAACGAAAGCAGTCGCGAGCTGCTGCTCAAGTTCCTGCACGCCTTCGCGACGTGGATCCAGCACAACAGCTAATATCGCGGAGCTGCGCGGGTCGTGCCGTTTCGCGCCCGTGAACCGCCAGGCGTGGCGGCCGCCGAGGCTTCTTCGCTGCAGCCTCACCATTCACCCTTACTTTACGCAGCCCGCGAGCGGGGCGCGATCACCCTCAATGCTATCCCGATCGCGGGTCCCCTCGCTTGCCGGGCCGATCGCTGGGTGATAGTTGCCAGCAAGCCGCCTGCGAGGGTTCGTATGATTTCGTCTCGGATTGGCATCTTTGTTCTGGCGTCTGGTCTGTTTTCCGCGTGCACGCCGCTCCACATGGCCGACGGCGCAGACTCCGACGCCTCGACGACTGACGACGGCGGCGCGGACGACGCGACCCGCTCGGGCGCGGACGACGCGACCCGCTTGGGCGCGGACGACGCGACCCGCTCGGGCGCGGACGAGCAGTCCGACGGCGCCGCCTTCAGAGATGTCAACATCGCGGACGCCGCAGCGCCTGACGGCGCAGAGTCCGATCTCGTATCCGCCGTCGCGAGCGATAGCGGCATGGAAGCCGCTCAAGCGAATATGCCTCGCGAAGCCGGCCCGGCGGCGCCAGCCCCGGTGTGCACGGCGAGCGAAGCCACCTGTCACGGCCTCGTCCCTGCACATTGCTCGGCGGCGGGCCAGTGGAGCGAGGGGGCTGCTTGTCCGTTCGTATGTCTGCAGGGCGAGTGCGTGGGCACGTGCGTCCCCGGCTCAAAGCAGTGCGCGGCGGATGGTAAGACACCCCAGACATGCGACGATACCGGTTCATGGGTCGACGGCAGCGCCTGCCCGAACGTATGCAGCGAGGGCGATTGCACGGGAGCCTGCGTACCAGGCGCGAAAGACTGCACCGGCAAGCAGACGAGAACGTGCAATGCGGCGGGCGCTTGGGTCGCTGGCAGCACCTGTCCTTACGTCTGCAAGGCGGGCGCGTGCATCGGCAGCTGCGAGCCGAACGACGTCCGTTGCTCCCAGCTCGTCCCGCAGACGTGCGACGCGGATGGCCAGTGGCAGTCGGGACAGGCCTGCCCCTATCTGTGCGACGCCGGTGCATGCTCGGGCTCGTGCGTTCCGGGCGAAACTGGCTGCGTCGGCAGCACGACCACGCCGCAGACCTGCGACGCGCACGGCAGCTGGCAAGCGGGACCTGTTCAAGCCAACGTTTGTCATGCCGAATGCGCGCCGGGCGCGTCGGGTTGCCTTCCCAACTCGAAGAAGACCGCGACCTGCGGCGCAGATGGGAAGTGGGTCGCCGGGCCGATCGTCGCCAACGCCTGCGGAGCGGACTGTTCGCCCGGCGACAACGTATGCGACTACACGACCCACCGTTCCATGACGTGCACGGCAGGCGGCGCCTGGGACAGCAAGATCATCGCCAACCAATGCGGCGCCGATTGCACGCCGGGCCAGACCGCCTGCGGCGCCGTGAAAGAGCCGACCTTTCTGCAGAACTGTCAGAGCGAAGGCTGCTCCTACGGGTGGACCGAGAAAGACAACGTGTACACGGCGACCTGCGATATCACCGGGAAATGGGCGGTACAGTCGGTCTGCTCGGGCACCTGCCAGACCACCTACAACGGCATGGCCATTTCGGCCTACTTCTGTAAGATAAGCGGAGGAGCGGCGCGATGCTTCGTCGGAGGGAACTGCCCGTTGCAGTGAGCCGCCGGCGTGCCGCGACCTGCGCGTCGATCGTCGCGAAGCTTCTGGTCGTATCCATGACCGCCTGCGGGGTGCTGCCGCCGCTGGATCCGGCCTCGAGCGAAGCCGGCGGCGCGGTACAGGCCCCTGATGCGATGGGCGTGGCCGCGCGTGAAGCAGACGCGGGGAGACACGAAGCTCCGCAATCGCTGGACGCCCAATCGCTCGACGCCACGCGCTCGCCCGCCGACGCGGAGGATGCCAGCGCGAGCACGGATGCGCGGCCATCCTCCGCGGACGGCAGGCCCGAGGCGGGTTCGCCCGTACAGCAGGTCGCGGATGCACAGCCCGCGCAGGATGCAGGCCCGTCCGAGGCCGCGAGCGGCGCGGACGTTGGTGCGTCTGTCACCGACGCGAGCACCGATCCGGCCGCGCGAGATCAGCTCGACTGGGTACTCGCCGCCGTGCGGAGCGGCCAGGCGCTCCCCGGCGAAGACGTGACGCAACACTTTGCGCCCGCGTTTTTGGCGCAGGTACCCGAGGCACAAGTGCTCACGGTCTTTGCCGAACTGCACGATCAGCTCGGTTCGTTCACCGTCTTGGAGCTGGGCCAGACCGCCGACGGATCCCTGCGAGCGACCCTCGACGCGGCCGGGAACCGCTGGACGGTCGACCTCCAGGTCGCGAGCAGCGCCCCGCACCAGATCGTGCTCTTGCTGTTCAACCCGCTCATCGAAGCGCCTGTCTTCCCAACCTACGACGCGGCGTTCGAGCAGCTACGACAGCTCGCTGCGTCTCCGCAGCTTTTGGTGGCGGAAATAGACGGCACGACGTGCGCGGCGCGCGAGAGCTATCAAGCGGCCGATCCCCTGGCGATCGGCTCGGCGTTCAAACTCTGGGTGCTGCTCGCGCTCGACAGTAAGCTGCGCGCTGACCCTACGCTCACGTGGGACGCGCAACTCGCCATCCAGGACGAGCTCAAGAGTGCGCCCTCGGGTGTCCTGCAGAACGAGCCCGCCGGCACGCCGCTGTCGCTGCACGAATTCGCGGCCAAGATGATCTCCATCAGCGACAACACGGCCGCCGACCACTTGCTGGCGTTCATCGGCCGCGAGGCCGTCGAGCGCGCACAGCTCGATGCGCAGCACAGCGCTCCAGATAGGAACATCCCGTGGCTCTACACGCGCGAGTTGTTCGCGCTGAAAGCCTGGGCGAGCCCCTTCCAGGTCGCGGCGTATCGTCAGGCGTCGGTCGCCGACAAGCGCGCGCTGCTCGACCAGCTACGCGCCCTGCCGATCGACCTCGACAAGCTCGCCGCCTGGACGACGCCGCGCTCGTTGGACCTCGAGTGGTTCGCGACTCCGCTCGATTTGTGCCGTGTGCTCGCGCTGCTCGGAGCCCGCGCAGACTGGGATACCGACGCGCCGCTGCTGAGCTTGCTCGCGCTCAACCCAGGCGCGCAGTTCGACGCAGACGCGTGGAGCTACATCGGCTACAAGGGCGGCTCCGAGCCGGGCGTGCTCGACATGTCTTGGCTCTTGCGCCGCGCGGACGGCCGTTGGTTCAGCCTCGTCATCACGCTCAACGATGAGGTCAACCTCATCGATCAAGACGCCGCGGTGCACGTCGCGGCCGGCATCGCGCAGCTCCTTAGCGCGCAAGACTGAACAACTTGCCGTCTGATCGTAGCTCTAGAACGTCAGCCGGCAGTTGAGCTGAAGCGCGCCCGCGCCCACCAGACAAGCGCCGAACGCGCGCCGCGCGGCAGACTCGCGCGATCGATCCGTCGCGAACAGGACCAGAGTCGTGACGCCGAGCGCACCCCCGACCGCGCCCGTAATGATGGAGGTCGTCCGCCACGCATGTCCGCTGTCGTACCATTGAGAGCAGGTGTCGCGTTCGTCGGGCGAAAGTTCGCCGGTACACGAACGTGCGATCGCGCGAGCGCGCTGCTCGCGTAGGCCCACCGCCGCGCCGCTCACGCCGAGTGCCGCAAGCGTCGTGGCGAGGGCTACCCATTTGACGACGCGGAAGCGCCTGGTCTTCGTGCGTCCCGTCGGGACGGTCTGCGCCGAAACATCGCGATCGCTCGCGCGCGCGTTTACGTTCGGCGGGCCGTTCGCGTTCGTCACCTCAGGCACCAGCCGCAGCTCGAGCTGCGCTTGCGTGCCGGGCGGCCACTGCACCGATCGGACCGCCACCTGAAAGCCCTTGGCCTTGGCGACGAGCTGATGGACACCAGGATCGAGCAGCACGGGATCGCGCGCCGCTCCCTCCAACACCTGCCCATCCACCGAGAGCTCCGCATCCGAAGGCGTAAGCTCGAGGTGCAAGCGAACCACGAACGCGGAAGCGGTCTGGAGGACGCGCTCCGCCTCGGCGCGCATCGCCGGCGTCAGCGCCGCACGCGCGTCCTCCAAGGCTTCGGTGAGGTAGCGCATGGAGTCGGCGTAACGGCCGATCTCGAAGGACGCCAGACCGAGACCGCGCAGCGTACGCGCGCTCGGCTGAAGCGCGTGCGCCTTGCGAAACAGCGCGAACGCCTCCTGGTAACGCTGCTGCGTATAGGCCTCGACCGCGTCTTGGACGGCGGCGCGGTACTCAGGCTCGTCAGCGCGGGCAGACGGCAGCCAGAGCGCAGGCGCCAGCCAGATCACGAGCCACAGCCCTCGTCTTCGCATACGTCTCCCTGAACGGCCGTTCGCAGCGCGGGGCACGATAGCGCAAGGCCGAGGGCAAAGAAGCCCGCACACGTCGTGTTAACCCCTTGTAGCGCTCCGCGATCGCCCCGTGAGCAGCGTCATGTGAGGGACTGAGCGCAGGTCGGCCGCGAACGCTTTGGTCAGTTTCCCCGACCGCGCTATGCCGAAAGTGTGGTCGCTGCATCTCATCGACGCGTGGCGCTGGGCGGTCGCGAGTGAGCGCGCTTCGAGCTAGCCACCCACGCCAGGAGGCCATCATGCAACGCGGGATCCTGCCTGAGGGTGAGCACGTCCGCCGTGCCGTACACTGGATCTCCGAGCGCCGACGCGAGCAGCCCGGACTGAACCCGCTCGCGCTCGTGAGCGAGGCGGCCTTGCGCTTCGACCTTTCTCCGCTGGAGGAGGAGTGGCTGCTCCGAGCATCCTCGCGAGCGCCCGTAAACTCGACGTCGGAGCCCATGCCGCGCGAGTAGCCCTGACGCGCGCAGGCCTGGATGAACGCGGCCAGCCGCGCCGGCGCGACGCGAGTAATCATCATCCGGCAAGGCCGGAGGCTTGGAGCGTGAGCTGCTCTATTCGGTGGACGAGGTCTCGTGGGCAGTAACGAGAGCCGCCCGTTCCGTGCACAGAGTCAGGCGCCACCCGCGCGCTCAAAGCCGCACCGGCGACTCACCCGAGCGCCAGCGGCGACCAGCGCGGGACGGTTTGCTGTTCGACCAGCGGCTTGACGCTGCGCGGGCCATGCCGGAGCACGCTGCCTACCAAGCCGGTCGCGACCACGAACAGCCCGACCGCGTAACCGATCCAGATCCCGCGCAGTCCGAGCGAGGTATGGAGCCCCAAGTAAGATGCGAGCGGAATGCCGATCGCGAAGTAGCCGACGAGGTTGAAGAGCGCGGTGACCTGAGGCTTACCCATGCCGCGCAGGATGCCGGAGCCGGCCGCCTGCAGACCGTCGAACAGCTGGAATGCTCCCGCGATCGGAAGGACAGACGCGACCGCGCGCACCACGGCCGGATCGCGCGAGTAGAGCCAAGGCAAATGCTCGCGCGCGAGCACGAACAGACCTCCCGCGAACAACGCATAGCCCGCGAGCAGCTTGAGGGCGACGAGCGCGGCGCGCTGGGCGCGTTCCTGCTCGCCGGCGCCGATCAGCTGCCCCACGTGGGTCGACGTCCCGATCGAAAAGCCGAGCGGCACGATGAACGAGAGCGAAGCCAGGTTGAGCGCGATCGCGTGCGCGCCGAGCGCCACGGAGTCGATGCGCCCGGCCAAGATCGTCCCGAGCTGGAACGCCCACAGCTCGAGCGCGAGCGTGATTCCGCTGGGAACGCCGAGCGCGAACTGGCGCGCCAGCACCTCGCCCGTCAGCACGCCGCGGGTCCAGGAGGTCCGAGCATCTCGGTGCAGTCGATAGCGGACGAGCAACAGCGCAGTGACACAGAGCAAGAGCAGATCGGTCGAGCCCGTGGCAAACGCCGCCCCGCGCACGCCGAGCGCAGGAAAGCCGAGATGACCGAACATCAGCGCCCAGGTCGCGAACGCGTTGAACAGGTTGGCGATCACCATCGCAATGATGCCGATGCGGGCGATCCCGCGCGAGCTCAGGTACGTGGAGAGCGCGCTGTACAGGAGGTAGCAGGGTGCGCCGAACAGCTGCGCGCGCACGTACTCGGCCGCCACGCGCGAGATCTCCGGGTCTTGGCCGAGCAGCGCGAGTCCTTCGGCCGTGTACAGCCAGCTCATCATGACCGCGAGCGACAGCACGCCGGCGATCACCAGCGCCCGCTGCAGGGCGCGCGCGACTTCATCTCCGCGTCCGGCGCCGTGCGCTTGGCTCACCAGCGGGCCAAACCCGATCACGACGCCCGCGAGCGGCATCATCGTGCCCATCTGCCAAGCGTTTCCGAGCGTGACGGCGTCGAGCGCGTGCACGCTCAAGCGCCCCGCGAACGTCGCATCGATCACGCCCAACATGACCTGCCCGAGCTGCCCCACGATCGTGGGGATCGACAGGCGCAAAAGTGGACCGATCTCTCCTCTTTGAATACCGCCAGCCATAAGACCGACCAACCTAGCAAGCACGGTTCACGTCGGGTCCGACCGGCAGCGCGTTTGGGTAGTTCGACAACAATCGCCGTCGGTCGCGCAGACGAAACTGCGAGCGCGCTTACAAGGTCGTGTTTCCGAAGCGCGCTGAGCCGAGCAGCGCGGCCATCTTCGCGCTCAGATCGCGCGACGCGATGGAGCGGCGGCCCCGCCCAGACACAGCGCCGTCCGTGCGGCGCGTTGGCGCCCCCTGACCTGGCGCGCTCCGTCCTTAGAGCTGGCTGAAGGCCTGCACCACGGCGTCGCCCATCGCGCGCGTGCCGATCAGGGTCTTGCCGGTCTTGTCGCCTCGCCACAAGTCGGCGGTGCGCTTCCCGCTCTCGAGCACCGAGCTCACCGCCGCTTCGATGCGCGCGGCGATGTCCCTGCGTTGGATGGTGTGCTCGAACAGCATCGCGACGGAGAGGATCGCGGCGAGCGGATTCGCCTTGTCTTGGCCCGCGATGTCCGGGGCGGAGCCGTGGATCGGCTCATACAGCGCGCGTCGCTTGCCGCTGGAATCCGCCGGTCCCAGCGTGGCGGAGGGCAGCA
>CAZYWR010000950.1:0-2081 GCA_964651185.1 uncultured Polyangiales bacterium | reverse complement strand
CGAGCGCGTGATCGCGTTCACGATCGAGAAAGCTCAGAAGCGCGCGAGCGTGATCGCCGGCACGGGCTCGAACAGCACACGCGAGACCATCAAGCTGACACGCTTCGCTGCAGAGCACGGCGCCGACGGAGCGCTGCTGATCGCGCCTTACTACAACAAGCCGACGCAAGACGGCCTGTATGCGCACTACGCTGCTGTCGCCGATGCGGTGGAGCTGCCGCAGGTCGTTTACAACATCCCCGGGCGCTGCGCGGTCAACATCGCGCCGGACACGATCGCGCGGCTCGCACGCCTGCCGAACGTCGTCGGGGTCAAAGAGGCGTCGGGCTCCCTCGATCAGATCTCGCGCGTGGTCGAGCTGTGTGGACCGGACTTCAACGTCATCTCGGGCGACGACAGCTTGACGTTGCCGATCATGGCGGTCGGCGGTTCCGGCTCCATCGCAGTGATCTCGAACCTGATGCCGAAGCGCTTCGCGGAGCTCGTAGCGGCCGCGCGCGGCGGCGATTTCGCCAAGGCGCGCACGCTTCATTACGAGCTCGCGCCGGTGATGCGCGCGCTCTTTCTCGAGACCAATCCGATCGGCATCAAGGCGGCGTTAGCGCTGACTGGCGCATGTTCGGAGGAGCTCCGCTTGCCGCTCACCAAGTTGACCGACAAGAACCGCGAGCTGCTCAAGAAGGCGCTCGAGAGCACGCGTCTCCTCTAGAGAGTCGGCTATCGCTCGACCGGCGCTTCGTTTGGCGGCCAGTACGCGCACGACTGGCTGTTCGCGATGGCGGCGGCCTACCTCAAGTTTCACGTCGCGCGCAACCCTCCCTTCGTCGACGGCGACCTCGCGTGGCATGTATGGGAGCCTGATGCCCCTCGTGTTCCTGCCCGACGTGGAGGTCCTCTTCCTCTGGGGCGATGAGCCGACGCCACGCGTACTTTCGACGCTCGCCCATGATGGCGAGGCGTGGTCCATGTCGCTGGCGACGGCGGATGGCGTTCGCGAGGTGGTCGGGGCGAAGCTGCCGCTGTTCGAGACGGCGGCGAAGCTCGCCGTGGTCCCGGCCGCAGAGGTCGAGGTGCTGCCCGGCTCCTTCGCGACGTGGGTGGTCGCGAGCAAGCTCGCGATGGACCTCATGGCACGCGAGCGCGTCGTCCCCACCATCACGCGACGTGCCGGTCGCATTGAAGCTCGCTGGGCAGTAGCGCTCGCCTCCGGGGACGACGCCGCGAAGGTCACCGCCATCGCCCAGAGCATGCCACCCGCCGCACACGCGGTGCCCGCTGGGGTGGGTATGGTGTGGGCGCCCGACGCGCTCCTGCGGGCCTACCTCGACGCCGTCGTCGATGCGCTCGTGCGCGCCGCCCAGGGCGGGCCGGGGTTGCCCGTGACGAAAGCGAGAAGTTCGCCGAGGACCAGCGCCTCGTGGGACGAGCGCTGGCGCGCCGCGCTCGGGACATCGCAGCGGAGCTTCGAGACCGACGGCTTCGCCGAGCGCTCCGTCGTCGATGACCTCACGCGCTGGAGCGAACCCGCGCTCGGCGCGCGCGATCGCCTGCGTGCGTGCTTCCGGCTGGAGCTGCCGGTTGGCGATCGCGCCCCGTTCACGCTGCGCTTCCTCCTGCGATCGTCCGACGATCCGAGCCTGCTCGTGCCCGCCTCCGAAGTGTGGAAGACGAGGGGGCGCAGCCTCGAGAAGCTCGGGCGCGCGTTTCGCGATCCGCAGGAGTCGCTGCTCGAAGCGCTCGGGCGCGCGTCGCGGCTCTATCCACCGCTCGCGGGTTCGCTCGCCGAAGCACGGCCCGAGTCGATCGCGCTCGATCCTTCGGCAGCGTGGACGTTCCTCGGCGAGGGCGCTGCGACGCTCGCTGACGCGGGGTTCGGTGTCATCGTCCCGGGCGAGCTGACCGCCGCGGGGCAGCGCCGACTGCGGCTGCGCATGCGTGTCGGCGGCAACAGCAAGAAGGTCGCGGGCTTCGTCGCGGGCGCGGCGGGGCTCGGCCTCGACGAGCTGCTCCAGGTCGACTGGGAGGCGGTCATCGGCGACGAGCCGCTCACCGCGAAGGAGTTGACCGCGCTCGCCAAGCAG
>CAZYWR010000949.1:0-4860 GCA_964651185.1 uncultured Polyangiales bacterium | reverse complement strand
GGGCCCGAGCCGATCGCGCTGATCGCGCCCGACCTCGCGCAAGCGGAAGAAGTCGCGGAGCTCGATGCGCGGGCGCGCGCGCTCGCGGAGGCGTACTGGCCGGGGCCCCTGACGTTGGTGCTCCGCGCGCGTCCGGGCCTGCCGAGCGCGCTCTTGCGGGAGGGCACCGTGGGGGTGCGCGTACCCGGACCGAGCCCTGCGCTCGCGCTCGCGCGCGCTTTCGGCGGCGTGCTCACGGCGACGAGCTGCAATCCATCGGGCCTTCCGGCGGCCCAAACGGACGCGGAAGCGCGCGCCTACTTCGGCGATCGGCTCGACGCGGTCGTGCCGGGCCGCGCGCTCGGCCAGGCCCCGAGCACCATCGTCGACGCGACCGGCCCGAGCTTGCGCGTCCTGCGCCAGGGCGCGATCGCGCTGTGAACCGCCACGTAGGCGCCGCGACGCTTCCCGTGCGCTCGGTGCTAGGTTGAGCGACGATGAGCGCTCCGAAGTCGCAAAACATCACCTGGCATGGCGGCCACCTCACGCGCGAAGCGCGCGAACGCATCTACGGCCAGCGCGGCGCGACCTTGTGGTTCACGGGTCTGAGCGGCTCGGGGAAGAGCACGGTCGCGCGCCAAGTGGAGCTGCTGTTGGCCGAGCGCGGTCATCCTGTGTATACGCTCGACGGCGACAACGTGCGCCACGGGCTGTGCAAGGACCTCGGCTTCAGCCCGGCCGAGCGCGCGGAGAACATCCGGCGCATCGGCGAGGTGTGCAAGCTATTCAGCGACGCCACGACCTTGGTCTTGGCCGCGTTCGTGTCGCCCTATCGCAGCGATCGCGAGCGCGTGCGGGCGCTGTTCGCGCCGGGCGACTTCATCGAGATCTACGTCGTGGCCGATCTGAGCGTGTGCGAACGACGCGACCCGAAGGGCCTGTATCAACGCGCGCGGGCCGGCGAGATCGCCGAGTTCACGGGCATCAGCGCCCCTTATGAGGAGCCCGATCGGCCGGAGCTCACCTTGCGCACCGATCAGGAGGACATCGCCGGATCGAGCGCTCGCGTGCTCGCTTACCTCGAGGAGCGAGGCCACATTCCCAAGCGGTGACGGCCGGACGGCCCGGTAGGCCTCGGGTTGCCTGGCAGCCTCGGGCGGTGCTTAGCTCTCTCCATGGCGGGGAGCGGGCGCGCGATCGCGGATCACGGAGCCTCCCGGGCGCGCGATGCGTCTGGGCAGGCGCGCAGCCGGCTCGTCGATCATCTGGCGGAGCGACGGGGCATCCGTAACGCCGCCGCGCTCGAGGCGATCGCTCGCGTGCCGCGCGAACGTTTCGTCGCGGAGGAGCTGCGCGAGCTCGCCTACGCGGACCGGGCGCTGCCCATTGCGTTCGATCAGACCATCAGCCAGCCGTACATCGTCGCCTTGATGACCGAGCTCGCAGAATCGGGTCCTGGGCGGCGCGTGCTCGAGATCGGGACCGGCTGCGGCTATCAGACAGCCGTGCTGGCGGCGACCGGGGCGGACGTGTACAGCGTGGAAATCCTCGAGCCGCTCGCGCGGAGCGCAGGGGCGCGCCTGAGCGAGCTCGGGGTGCGGGCCCATCTGTTCGTAGGAGACGGCCATGAGGGGCTTCCCGAACATGCCCCGTTCGACGCCATCGTCGTCACCGCAGCCCCGCCCGAAATCCCGCCCGCGCTGGTGCAGCAGCTCGCGCCAGGCGGCCGCTTGATCGTACCGGTCGGCGGCGAAGAGAGGGACCAGGACCTCTTGATCGTGCGCCGCGGCGAGCACGGCCCGGAGATCGAGCGCGTGGCGCCCGTGCGCTTCGTGCCGATGACCGGCGCCTCACATTGAGCGCGCCCCTTTCGTGCCCGTGCTGGGCTTTGCTACCATCCGCGCATGGCGCTGATCGAAACGGAAGAGGCCGCCCGCCGCCTGGCGCGCGCGATTGCGAGCGATCTCTCGCTCTACAACGAGGAGAAGATCGTCGAGGGCATCCAGAAGGACACGTTGTTCACGATTTTGGCGGAGGAGCTCGAGGAGGGCAGGGCCTTGTTCAAGAGCCGGGTATCGCCCGAGCTGTTCGCGAAGAACTTCTATGATCGCGCGATCATCGACATCTTGGTCCGGAGCAAGGGGCACGTGCAGTCGAAGCTCTGGTGACGCGCCCTGCGCGGTGACGCCGGAGCTCTACGAGATCGCGATCGAAGCGGCCGATGCGGGCGAGCGGCTCGATCGCGTATTGGCAGCGCGCGGACTGGCAGCCTCGCGCGCGGTGCTGCAGCGCTGGATGGACGAGGGGCGCGTCACGATCGACGGAAGGCCCGTCGCGCCCAAAGACAAGGCGCGGGCGGGAACCGTCGTGCGGATCGAGCCGGGGCCACCGCCCGTGTCGGACGCACTACCCGAGGCGATCCCGCTGGAGGTGCTGTACGAGGACGCGGCCTTGATCGTGCTGCACAAGCCGGCCGGGTTGGTAGTGCATCCGGCGGCCGGCCACGAGCATGGCACGCTCGTGAACGCGCTCCTCCATCACGCCCAGGTGGAGCGCGGCGAGGATCCACGGCGGCCCGGCGTGGTCCATCGGCTCGACAAAGACACGAGCGGCGTGATGGTGGTGGCGCGCACGGACGCGGCCCGCGAGGCGCTGACGGCCCAGTTCGCGGAACACACGATCGAGCGCGAGTACCAGGCCATCTGCGTGGGCGTCCCGCCTCCAGCGCTCCGCCTCGAGACGTGGATCGGGCGCCACCCGACCGATCGCAAGCGCTTCTCATCGAAGGTGCGCACGGGCAAGCGCGCTGTGACGCACGTCACGCGCGAGCGCGAGCTGCACGGCGCTGCGCTCCTGCGCTGCCGCCTCGAGACCGGGCGCACGCACCAAATCCGCGTGCACCTGGCCGACTACGGCCATCCGCTCCTCGGCGATCCGCTCTACGGCAAACCGCCCAAGGACCCGAGCGTGCGTACGGCCGCCACCGAGCTCGGCCGCCAGGCCCTGCACGCGCGCCTGCTCGGCTTTACGCACCCCACGAGCGGCGAGCGGCTGCGTTTCGAGGTCGCGCCGCCCGCGGACTTCGCGCGCGCCTTGGCCCAGCTGGAGCGCTGACACAACCTGCTAACTGCGCTGCCCGAGCAGCTCGCGCGCGCGCGTGGCGTTGGCGTGCATGTCGATGTTGTGGAAGACGCAGAGCGTCAGCTTGGCCTTGCTGGCCCGAAGGTGCTCGACGACCTTCTCGAGCGAGCCCTCGTCGTAGCGCGAGCGGAAGCCAGCCGGCCCCGGGAGCCGAATGTAAGCGAGATCGGCCTTCAGCGCGGAGGCATCGTCCTGCAGCGGGTCGTACGCGGCGATGACGTTCTTTTTGCCGTCGATCGCGGCCAAGGTGTCGGCCAACTTGAAGCCGCCGAGCGACAGCACCGCCTTCGGGTAACGCGCCGGCAAGCTCTCCACGAACTTCTTGACTGCGCTCTTGTTGGGCCTCGTGGGCGCGAACTCGGGCGGCGCGGCGAACACCACGGCCTGCGCGTTCATGCTCTTGCACAGCGCGCCGACCTCTTTCACCAGCTTGTCGGTGACGGGCGTGAGCTGAAAGCCGGCGCCGGCGATCTCCTTGGGCGCGAGCAAGGTGAAGACGAAGCCCTCGGGCGCTTCGCGCAGCCAGCGCCGAATGGTGCCTTGGCCCGGGATGCCCAGCTCCGTCTCGGAGATCTCGACCCCTTCGAACTCCCGGAAGTAGCGGCTAACGGGTACCGGGAACCCAGAGCATGCGACCACGGCCATCGCGGCTCGAGTATAGTCGGCCGTCGCTTGCGCCGCGCATTTCTTCGCTGCTCCGTCGCCGTTTCTCTGTCGAGCCGAGCGCGCCGGCGCCCGGCTCGAGGTCCAGAAATGGCCGCGTCAGTCGGGATCTTCGAGCTTCCACAGCCCCTCTTCGCGCACGAAGCGGGCGGTGAAGCTCTCGGCGTAAGGCATGGTGGCGCGATCGCCGACGATCTCGATCGGCGCGTCGCGCGCCGCCGAGAGCAGCGCGGCCAGGCGCGTGAGCTCCTCGCGGTCTGCCGCCAGCCGCGCGCGCAGCGGGTCGAGCTCGACCCCCTCGCGCTCGGCCTGGGGCATCAGGCGCACGACCACGTCCCAGCGCTCGCGCTCGACGGCGCGGATGAAGCTGAGCAGGGTCGCGCGCGGCGATGACTGCGCGTAGAAGCGCGTGAGTGGATCGACCACGCGAAAGCCGGCCGGCCCGCGCTCGAGCGCGACCTCGCTGCCGTCGTCGAGCGCGACCAGCGCGACCACGCGCGCCTTCGGCGAGCGGCGCAAGCGCTCGGCCAGTTCGCGTGCTTCGCGCGGGTTCGCCGCCAGCGCGTCGCGGAACGTTCGGGCATCGAGCGCCCCGCGATCGGCCGGGGAAAGCAGCGCGTAGGCGCGGCTCGCGTCACCTGCGCCCAGCGCCCTGGCGTAGGCCTCGAGCACGGGTTCCGGTCGGTCCGCGCGCGCGCCGAGGCCACAGCCTCCCACGAGCGCAGAGAGCACCCCACCCAATACGAAGTCCCGCGTTCGCCTCGGCCTCACATCGCGCGAGTCTGCCACGAAACTTTCAGGCTAGAGTCCCGAGGAGGCACCGCGCATGACTTCTAGCGATCTCGACCTCCGGCTGATGCGCTTCCGTTCGCGGCGGGACGAGTTTCCGCACGCGCTGGCCAGCGCGTTGATCGAAGCCGGTCGCTCGCATGACGCGCTCGAAGTGATCCATCTCGGCATGCTCGACGACGAGGCCGACGTGGAGCTGCTGACGCTCGATGGGCGCGCTTTCTACGAGCAGGGGCACCTGCGCGAAGCGCAGGGCTCGCTGCTGCGCGCGGCCAAGCTCAACCCGAA
>CAZYWR010000948.1:0-7322 GCA_964651185.1 uncultured Polyangiales bacterium | reverse complement strand
GAGGGCGTCGGCGCGGGCGACGCCGATTTGGGCGAAGAGCACGGCGAGCGCTGCATCGCGGGCGCCGGCGCCGGCGAAGGTGAGTGGAAAGTAGGCGGCGAGCGCGCCGAGCGGGAAAATCACGAACGACTGGATGAGCCTGACTTGGGGCGCCAAGCTCGTGATCAATACGTGGCCGGATAGGCTGATCGCCAGGTGCGAGCCCACGGAGATCAGAATGGCAGCGACGAAGGCGCCGGGACGCTCGATGCTAGGAAGGCTGCTCGCGGTTCGGCCGAGCACGCCCGGCAGATGGGGAGCGAGCCGGCGGCCGATCGCGATCGCGATCAGCGCGCCGGTGGCGGCCACCAGACCGAGCGCGGAGTAGTAGAGCACCTCAGCGCGAAAGGAGGCGCTGGTGAGCGATGCGGTCGCGGTCAGGATCAACAAGCCGCTGAGCCCGAGCACGCGCTCAACGAACACGACACCCACCGAGCGCGTGGCCGCGCCGTCCGCGAAGGCGTGGCGCGTGGCGACGCCTCGATATACGTCGCCGCCGATGGCGCCGGGCAGGAGGTTGTAGAAGAGAGAGATGAAGTACCAGCGGTGGACTGCGCCCCAGGTGGGCAGGTGTGCCGCGCCGTACGCCTGGAGCAACAGCCGCCAGCGGATCATGCCGGTCACCGCGGCGCCGTAATAGGCCAGGAATGCGCCGACCAGCGCGGTCGGAGGGATGCGCGCCAACGAACGGCCGAGCTCGTTGGGATCGATCTTGGAGAACAGATAAGCGAATACGCCACCGGTCAGCGCGAGGCGCAGTCCGAGCCGCAACAGATCACGCAGCACGGAGCGCTTGCGCGGGGTGGGTTCCTCCATGGTCGCCGGAGGTTGGCCAGGGCGATTCGCGGAGTCAAGCGCAGAGACAAGCCTACGCTTGGCCACCTGTCCCAGGCGGGGCGGGTGCGCAACGAGCGCTGAGCGTGCAGCGACTGTCAGGACGCCGAGGGGCCGTCAGGCGCTTGGCGGGACGAGTGAGGCCGAGGTGCGAGCTTCCGTAAGGACTCGCACGCGCGCGCTCCGAAAAGAGAGTGAAGCCGGGGTGGCACGTCCGTTGCTCGATGCAGGGGGCATGTCGGAGATGTTCCGGGGGGTCGATCAGCTGCGCGGCGCGCTCGATTATCACGCGTCGCGCCACGTCGTGTTGTCGTCGAACCTGGCGAACGCGGAGACGCCCGGCTTCAAGCCGCTCGAGCTCTTGCGCCAGCCGGAGCGCGCCGAGCTCGCGACGTTGCCACTCGACGTGACGTCGCAGGCGCACGTGGGCGTCGCGAACGAGAGTGCGCCGCAGTACGACACGCGCGAAGACCGCACCGCGCCCGCCGGCGCGAACGGAAACTCGGTGAGCCTCGAGCACGAGATGTCGAAGCTCGCCGCCAACGACATCCGCTTCGAGGGCGCGGTGAAGATGGTGTCGCATCAGCTCGCGATGCTTCGCTACGCGAGCAACGACGGATCGGGCGGCTGAGGTTTCGTCGAGCAGGTTTTCCGAGGGAGTAGTTCATGGATTTCTTCAAAGCGATGGAGATCAGCGCCTCGGGCTTGAACGCCGAGCGCGCGCGGATGAACACGATCGCCAGCAACCTGGCGAACGCGAAGACCACGCGCACGGCCGAGGGCGGGCCCTACAAGCGGCTCGATCCCGTGTTCCAGTCGGTGTCGCTCGCCGACAAGTTCCGCGATTTGGTGGGCGAGAAAGCGGCGAGCGCGGCGTCGTCCGTGCGCGTCGCGACCGTGCAGCAAGATCAGTCGCCGGCGCAGATGGTGTACGACCCGGGGCATCCGGACGCCGACACGAGCGGCTACGTGGCGCTGCCGAACGTCAACGTGGTGCAAGAGATGGTCAACATGATCACCGCCTCGCGCGCCTATGAGGCGGGCGTGACGGTGATGCAGACAGTCAAGGGCATGGCGCGCTCGGCGCTCAGCATCGGCGGGGGCGGCTGATGGTCCTCCCGATTCGGCCCGCCAACTTTCCGGTCGCTGAGCTCGCCGGCACGAGCTTGGGCCAGGCCACCCAAGCGCGCGGCACCAGCGCGGCGACCAGCGCGAGCGCGGTCAGCCCCACGGCCACCAACGCGACGAACGCCATCCCGGGCGACGACGGCGCCGACTTCACCGCCAAGCTGCGCGAGGCGCTCGGCGAAGTGAACGCCGGCCAGGTGCGCGCGGAGAACCTCGCCGCCGATTACGCGAGCGGCAAGCAGAACGACATCCACGGCACGATGATCACGATGGCCCAAGCCGACGTGTCGCTGCGCTTGGTCGCGAACGTGCGCAACCGCGTGATCGACGCGTACCGCGAAGTCATGCGGATGGGGTCCTGATCTAGATGAAGCCGCTCCTCGACGCGCTCGCTCCTTGGCTCGCACGCTGGAAGGCGATGTCGCTCGGGCGCCGCACGGCGCTGCTCGCGGCCTTGGCCTTGCTCGCGGTGGGCGGCGTGTGGGGTTGGGCGGCGGCGACCGCGCCGACCTACGCGGTGCTGTTCTCCAACTTGGAGGCGGACGACGCGGCGGCGATCGTGGAGCGGCTCAAGGGCCAGAAGGTGCCCTTCAAGCTCGAGCGCGCGGGCAGCGAGATTTGGGTGCCGGAAAAGCAGGTGTACGAGACGCGTCTGCAGTTGGCGGGCGAAGGTCTGCCGAACGGCGGCGGCGCGGGCTTCGAGCTGTTCGATCAGCAGCGCTTCGGCGAGAGCGAGTTCTCCGAGCAGGTGAAGTACCATCGCGCGCTCGAGGGCGAGCTCACGCGCACGATAAGCCACCTGGCCGGCGTGGAGAGCGCGCGCGTGCATCTGGTGCTGCCGTCGCGCTCGGTGTTCGTGAACAACGAGAACACGGCGCGCGCGTCGGTGGCGCTCAAGCTCAAGCCCGGCGCGAAGCTGAGCCGCGAGCAGACCAAGGGGCTCGTGCACTTGGTGGCGTCGAGCGTGCGCGGCCTCGCGACCGAGGACGTCACGATCATCGACGGCTCGGGGCGGCGGCTCTCGGGCGGCGAGGACGAGAGCGAGCAGGCCTCGAATAGCCTCGAATACCAGCGCAACTACGAGCGCGCGCAGGAGCGCTCGCTGCAGCAGATCCTCGACGCCACGCTCGGGCCGGGGCGCGCGATGGTGCGCGTGGCGGCGGAGATGAGCTTCGCGCGCGAAGAGCTGACCGAAGAGCGCATCGACCCGAACGCGGTGGCGGCGCGCAGCTTTCAGATCACCGAAGAGCGCGACCTGAACGCGACCACCAACTCGGGCGGCGTGCCCGGCGCAGTGGGCACATTGGAAGGCGCGGACTCGACCCTCAGCGGCTCGAGCGACAAGGGGCTCGTGCGGCGCAGCGAGACGCGCAACTTCGAGATCAGCAAGACCGTACGGCGCGCGGTCGAGCCGGTCGGGCGCGTGTCGCGCCTGAGCGTCGCGGTCGTGGTCGACGGCACCTGGACCGGCAAGGGCGACAAACGCAAGTTCGTCGCGCGTTCGGCGGCCGAGCTCGCGACCATCAAGAACGTGGTGGCGACCGCGGCGGGCGCGCAAGACAGCCGCGACAAGGTCACGGTCGAATGCGTGCCGTTCGCCGATCAGCCCGCCATCCCCGAGCCGCAGCCGAATGCGTTCGACGTGGCCGTGCGCAAGAACTGGCCGTACGCGGCGGCGGGCGGGGGCGTGCTGCTCTTGCTCGTGATCGGCGGCGCGGCGATGGCCCTGCGCGGCAAGAAGAAGCCGCTGCCGAGTAGGATCGAGGTCAAGCTGCCCGCCGAGGCGCCTCCGGCGCTCAAGCTCGAGGGCACGACGACGGCGGAGCCCGCCGCGGCCGCGCTTCCGGCGCCGAGCGGAGAGCAAGCGAATGGGCAGAGTGCCGCCGACGCGCAGGCCGAGGCGGAGCGCATTCGCGCGCTGACCGCCGAGATCGCGGCGGCCGACCCATATCTGGCGGCGCGCGTGGTGCGCGGCTGGTTGAGTGAAGCCAACTCCGAGGAAGCGGCATGAGCAGCGGTACTTCCCTGAACGTCCGCCCGAAGGCCGACCAAGTCGCCGACGTGAAGCGGCAGCCGGAGATCCAAGAGCTCACCGGCGCGCAGAAGGGCTTCCTGTTGCTCATCAGCCTGGACGAGGCGGTGGCGACGCGCATCCTCGGCTACCTCTCCGACGAAGAGCTCAAGACGCTGCGCAAGGCGAGCGAGCAGGTGCGCGAGGTCTCGTCGCACACGCTGCTCGCGCTGCACAAGGAGTTCGCGGCGCGCGCAGGCGAGGGGCTCCCGACCACGTTGAAGGGCGGCAGCGCGTACTTGAAGCGGCTCGCGGGCAAGGCGCTCGGCGAAGGGCGGGCGGCGCAGCTCTGGAACGAGCGCGACGAGCGGCGCGGGGTGGTGGGCGAGCTCGAGCGGCTCGAGCCGGCTGCGCTGCTCGGCGTGCTCGAAGACGAGTCGGCGCAAACCGTGGCGGTCATCCTCGCGCAGTTCGAGGCGAGCCGCGCGGCCGACGTGCTCGCGCAGATGACGAAGGAGCGGCGCGGCCAGGTGCTCTTCCGCATGGCCAAGCTCGAGGCGGTGCCGGAGTCGGCGATCCGCGAGATCGAGGCGGAGTTCGAGGGCGAGCTCAAGGCGCTGCAGACCGAGCAGAACCGGCGCAAGGTCGGCGGCGTCGACGCCGCGGCTGCCGTGATGAAGCGGCTCAAGGCGCCCGCGCTCGAGGGCCTGCTCGATCAGATGCAGGACGTCGACGCGAGCATCACCGAACAGATCAAGCGCGCGCTCTTTACGTTCGAGGATCTGGCGCGCATCAGCGGGCGCGGCATCCAGACCTTGCTCAAGGAGATCGCGACCGACCAGCTGTTGCTCGCGCTGCGCACGGCGAGCGACGACATGCGCGAGAAGATCTTCAGCAACGTGTCGTCCCGCGCCGCGGCGATGCTGCGCGAGGAGCTCGAGATGATGGGGCCGGTGCGCATCTCGGACGTGGAGGGCGCGCAGCGGGCGATCGTCGAGCGCGCCTTGCAGCTCGAGGCCGAAGGGCAGATCCGCATCGAGCGCGAAGGGTCGGGCGAGTTTGTCTAAAGACATCAAACCGCTGGTGTTCCGCACGCTCGAGGGCAAGCCCGTCGTGCCCAGCTGGCTGCGCCACGCGTCCCAGCAGGTGATGCCGGCGTCGGGTCCGCTCGCGCGCGCGCAACAAAGCGACTTGGAGCCTGAGCCTTACCAGTCGTCGGCGCCCGAGGCTGCGGCCGCGCTCTCGCCGGCGCACGGGGCCGTGCCTGCGCCCGTCGCGCCCGCGTCGAGGCCCCCGATGCGCGACTCCGTGCCGCCGCAGGTGCTGCGTCGTAGCTCGCTGCCGCCGCGCCTCTCGGCGCCGCCGCCGCCCGTCGTGATCACGCGTCCGCCTACCGCGCCGCCGGTGCCGGCGATTACGCCCGCGGAGCAGCTGGCTTACGTGCACGCCGCGCTCGAGCTCGCCTCGCTGCGCGCGCGCACGCTGGCGCAGACCGAAGCCCAGCTGCTCGAGCTGGCGGTGGCGATCGCAGAAACGATCTTAGAGCGCCAAATCGAGCGCGATCCCACGTTGTATGCGCCGTTGGCGCGCGCGGCCGTGGCGGCGCTCGGCGACACGCGTTCTGCCAAGCTGCGCGTGGCGCGCGCGGGCTTTCGCGCCATCACCGAGATGCACGGCGAGGAGCCGGTCGAAGTCGACGGCGTGCGCGTCGAGCTCGTGCTCGACAACTCGCTCGAGGGCCTGGGCGTGATCGCCGAGTCGGGCGCGAGCAAGGTCGATGGGCGCGTGCGCGAGCGGCTGGCCGCGGTGCTGCGCGCGCTCGAGGCCGACCATCGCCGTCAAGGCGCCCCGGAGGAAGCATGATCGACCTCGCGCGCTACGTGCCGATCGCGCAAGCCGCGGCCGTGCCGGTGCCGGAAGGGCACCTGGTGAATGCGGTCGGCTTGGTGCTCGAAGCGAAAGGTTGCCGCGCGTCGATCGGCGACTTGTGCCACATCGGCGCGCCCGGACAGGGGCCCAGCGTGCAGGCCGAAGTGGTCGGGCTGCGCGGCGACGTGCTGCTCCTGATGCCGCTCGGCGATGCCTTCGGATTGTCGGCGGGAGCGCCGGTGCGCCGCATCGGCCGCGCTGCGTTCGCGCCGGTGGGCGAGGCGCTGCTCGGACGCGTGGTGGACGGGCTCGGGCGTCCGCTCGACGGCCGTCCTTTGCCCGAGCTCGAGGTCGAGCGACCGCTGCACGGCGTCTCGCACAATCCGCTCCATCGCAAGCCCGTGGTCGAGCCTTCGTGGGTCGGCGTGCGCGCGATGGACGGGCTGCTCACGTTGGGCAAGGGCCAGCGCATCGGCATCTTCGCGGGCGGCGGCGTGGGCAAGAGCACGCTGCTCGGCGCCATGGTGCGCAACTGCAAGGCGGACGTGGCGGTGGTCGCGCTGATCGGCGAGCGCGGGCGCGAAGTGGAAGAGTTCGTGCACCGCACGCTCGGCGAACAAGGCCTCGCGCGCTCGGTGGTGATCGCGGCGACCAGCGCCGACCCGCCGGTCGTGCGCGTGCGCGGCGCGCTCTACGCGCTGACCGTGGCCGAACACTTTCGCGCGCTCGGCTGCGAGGTGCTGCTGGTGATGGACAGCGTCACGCGCTTCGCGATGGCGATGCGCGAGGTGGGCCTTTCGGTCGGCGAGCCGCCCACGACCAAGGGCTACACGGCGAGCGTGTTCGCGGCCTTGCCGCGGCTGCTCGAGCGCGCGGGTACGACCGCGGGCGACGGCGCGATCACCGGCGTATTCACGGTGCTGGTCGAAGGCGATGACCTGTCCGATCCGATCGCGGATGCGGCGCGCGCGATCCTCGACGGGCACGTGGTGCTCTCGCGCAAGCTGGCCGAGCGCGGCCACTTTCCGGCCATCGACGTGGCGGCGAGCGTGTCTCGCGTCATGCCGCACCTGGTCGACAAGGCGCAGTACGGGCTCGCCCTCAAGGCGCGCGAGCTCATCACCTCGCACCGCGAGGCCGAAGATTTGTTGGCGGTGGGCGCGTACAAGCGCGGCACCATCGCGCGCCTCGACGAGGCGCTCGCGCGCATGCCCAAGCTCGAGGCGTTCCTGCGCCAGAACCTGGACGAGCCCACGCCTTACACCGACATGCGGCGCAAGCTCGCCGCGATCTGGGAGGGTGCCTGATGGACAGCCGTAGGCTGAAGCGGATTCTCGAGCTCAAGCGGCGCGTCGAGCAGGCCAAAAAGGGCGATCTGGTCGAGGCCAAGAATCAGCTCGATGAGGCTTACGCGCAGCTCCTGAATGCGCAGGGCGAGCAG
>CAZYWR010000947.1:0-6823 GCA_964651185.1 uncultured Polyangiales bacterium | reverse complement strand
AAGAGGGCCACGCCGCCAGCCCGCGCGCCGAGTAAGAGCGCGATCGCCTCGGCGCCCCAAGCGACATGGACCGAGCGCAGCGCGAACGCCAGCACGAGTAGCGCCTGGGCCAGGCGACCGAGCCGCGTGATGCGCAGCTCGTAGCCGAACAACTGTAAGATCGTGCTGCGCGGCCGCAACAGCAGGCGATCGAACTCGCCGGTCTTTACGAACTCGGGGCCAAACACGTCGAAGCCGCGCGTGATCGCGTCGGCGATCGCGAACATCGCGTTCACCATGCCGTAGAACAGCATGACCTCGCCCAACTTCCATCCTGCTAGCTTTCCGAAGCGGTCGAAGCGCGCCCACATGCCCGCGAACGCGATCGAGGTCGCGGCCAGCTGGGCGAAGGTGATCAGCGCGAGTGAGCCGGGATGCGCGAGCTGCGCGCGTAGTGAGGCCGCGACGTAGCGTGCGTACAGGGCGAGCGCGGTCATCCGCCCTGCACCTCGAGCCGGAGCGCGGCCCGCTGGAGCGCCCGGCGTCCGAGCGCGATCAGCGTGACGATCCAGAACACCTGCAAAGCGAGCGCGCGTCCGAGTTCCAGACTGCGCAATTCGCCGAGGTAGATGCGAAGGGGAAGGTCGAGCACGCTGGCCAAGGGCTGCGCGAACAGGAAACCCTGGGCCCAATCGGGCAGGAGCAGCAGGGGGATCTCGTTGCCCGACAACAAGATCACGAGCGGCGTGAAGAGCGCGTTCACCGCGCGATCGTCGCGTGCCGCGATCACGACCGCATTCATGAGCATCGTGAGCGCACATGAAAGCAGTGTCCCGAGCGCGAGCGAGATCATGAAACTGGCGAGCGCGAGCAGACTCGTGGGTGGCTGCAGCGACCAGCGCGTCAGGCCGAACAGCGGCAAGAGCAGGCCCGAAAAGGAGGCCATCAACGCGGCACGCGGCAGCGCCCGCGCCAGCAGCCAGGCCGCAGCCCGCGCATACCCATACCAGTAAGGGTCGATCGGGCGGACCCGTTCATAAGCGACCGCGCTGCTGCGCACGGCCTGCGCGATCTCGGGGTCGCCGCTCCAGGGCGCGAGCGCGAGCAGACCCTGCGCAAGCCAGATGTAGGAGGCCGTCTGGGCCAGGCTCAGCGGCGCCGGCGTGCCGTCCCGACCGTAGAACGCGGCGAAGATCATGACCTTGATGCTTCCCCACCAGCACTGCGTGACGAAGCCGGCGAGCGCCGCGGCGCGGTACTGCAAAGTGAGCTGAAAGCGCGCCAAGAAAGGCGCGAGATAGGCCTCCATTACGGTGCGCGCTCGTTCGCGCCGTGCAACTCGTAAAAGCGCGCGATCACCTGCTCGAGGCGCGGCTCGTCGAGGCGGATGTCGCGCACGGCGTGTTCGCGCATGATGGCGGCGATCAGCGCGGGCGCGGCGACTCGGGCGGGGTCGAACAGCAGCTCGAGCTTGTTGCCGTCGCGCGTCTGCACCCGCACGCCAGCGAGCGCGAGCGCGGGCGCAGCGCCGAGGAACTCCACAGAGAGTCGCCCTTCTTGCGGCGCTTGCGCCCGCAAGCTCGCGAAGCTCGCGTCGGAGAGGATGCGTCCTCGACCGATCACGATGACGCGCTCCGCCAAGGCTTCGATGTCATGGACGTCGTGCGTCGTCAGGATCACGGTGACGTCGCGCTCGCGGTGGAGCCGGCGGATGAGGTCGCGCAGCGCGAGCTTCGAAGGCGCGTCGAGCCCGATCGTGGGTTCGTCGAGGATGAGCAGCCGGGGCTCGTGCAGCAGGGCGGCCGCCAGCTCGCAACGAATGCGCTGGCCTAGCGAGAGCAGCCGCACCGGCTGTGCGAGCAGGGGCTCTAGCCCGAACAGCGCGACCAATTCGTCGCGGGTTCGCAGATAAGGCTGCTTCGGCACGCGGTAGATCGCGCGCAAGAGATCGAAGCCGTCGCGCACCGGCAGATCCCAGAACAGCTGGGTGCGTTGTCCGAACACCACGCCGATGCGCGCGACGTGCGCGATGCGCTCCTGCCACGGCGTGAGGCCGTCCACCGTGCACTCGCCGCCGTCCGGTCGCATGATGCCGGCCAAGATCTTGAGGGTCGTGGACTTGCCGGCGCCGTTCGGTCCGATGAAGCCGAGCAGCTCGCCGTGCGCGATCGTGAAGCTCACGTCTTCGAGCGCCTGCACGGTGCGATGGCTTGGCTGCACGAGCCCCTTGAGCGCGCCCCAAGCGCCCGGCGGGCGCTGGCGGATGCGGTAGCTCTTGCGCAGGCCTGCTGCGCGGACGTGCGGTCGCGATCCGTGCATCAGTTGGACAGGTCCGAAGGTTGGCGCTGGCGTGGATGCGGATTCGCGGGTGCGAGCTCAGCCGAGCGCCGCTTCGATCTCGGGGACGAGCTGCTCGGGAGGCGTGCGCGGGTCGAAGCGCGCGCGTACCGCGCCGTCGCGGCCGACCAAGAACTTGGCGAAGTTCCACTGGATGTCGGCGGCGCCGTCGGGGCGCGGGCGGGCGCGCTTGAGCGCGGTGTAGAGCGGATGCGTGTGCGGACCGTTGACGTCGATCTTGGCGAACAGCGGGAAGCTCAGGTCGTAGTTGGTGCTGCAGAAGGTCTGGATCTGCGCGGCATCGCCGGGCTCCTGGCCGCCGAACTGGTTGCAGGGAAAGCCCAGCACCACGAGGCCGCGCTCCCGATACTTACGGTACAACGCCTCCAGCCCTGCGTACTGCGGCGTGAGCCCGCAGGCGCTCGCCGTGTTGACGATGAGCAAGACCTTGCCGGCGTATTCGCCGAGCGTCGTGCTCGCGCCGTCCAGGCGATTGATGCCGATGTCGTAAAGCGAAGTCGAAGCGGTCATGGTCTTCTCTCAGTAAGAGCGGAGCTCAGCGCGCAAAGCCGCGCAAAGCGAGGCGCCGGGACGATGCCGCGCCTAAGGCCTTCTAGCACCACGTCGGGGCATGCGTCTCGAAAAATAGACGCCGTCGGCGTGGCCTGCCTTGGACATGAGCGCTCTGCTCGCTCAGGTCAGGTCGCCCCCCGCTTTACCTGAAATCCAGCGAAGCTCTGGGCTACGGGCATGAGCTCGAGGATGTTGACGTTGACGTGGGGCGGTAAGGACGCGGCCCAGGTCACCGCCTCGGCGATGTCCTCGGGCATGAGCGGTTCGACGCCCGTGTACACCGTCGCGGCTTTCGCGCGGTCGCCGCCGAAGCGCACCTCCGAGAACTCCGTCCCGCCGCACAGGCCAGGTTCGACGCAGGTGACGCGGATGCCGGTGCCGTGCAGATCGCTGCGCAGGTTGAGGCTGAACTGGTGCACGAAGGCCTTCGTCGCGCCGTACACGTTGCCGCCTGCGTAAGGATACGAGCCAGCGACCGAACCGATGTTGAAGACGTGACCGCGCCGGCGCGCGACCATGCCCGGCAAGAGCGCGCGCGTGACGTAGACGAGGCCCGTGCAGTTGGTGTCGATCATCTGCTCCCACTGGGAGATGTCGGTCTCCCACGCGGGCTCGAGCCCGAGCGCCAAGCCGGCGTTGTTCACGAGGCAGTCGATCTCGGCGAAGGGGGGCGGCAGCTCGGCCGCGACGCGCTCGACCGCTGCGCGATCGCGTACGTCCAACGCGAGCGGGAGCAGGTTATCGCCGAGCTCGGCGGCGAGCGCCTCGAGGTGGTCGAGCCTGCGGGCGGTCGCGACCACGCGCGCGCCGCGCGCGACGAACGCGCGCGCGATCGACGCCCCGATGCCGGTGCTCGCCCCCGTCACGAACACATTCGTCGGATCTCGTCGTTCCTCGCTCATCTCACCACGCCTTCGGCGCCGGCTGACAGCCGATAGATATCGCGCGCGGCGCTCACACGCACGCCGCCGCGAGCTGGCGAATGTCCGGAATGCGGTAGAGCAGCGCGGCCCAGCGCTCCAGTCCGAGCCCGAGGCCCAACGCTCGCTGCCGGAGCGGATCTCCGCCGAGCAAACGGACCACATCGGCCGCGTACACGCCGCAGCCCGCGAGCTCGTGATACGCGCCGCGATATCCATGTCTTGTGTTATGGACCGACAGGTGATAGGAAACGGCGCGCGTTCGCTCTGCGCACAGGCGAGCGCGAAGCCGCGCCCCAATACGTCTGCATCCAAGGAGCCATCAGATGAAGCAGCGTCGCTTGGGAACCACGGGCCTCACGGTTTCGGAGATCTGTCTCGGCACGATGACGTTCGGATCGCAGGCCGACGAAGCCACGAGCTTACGTATCCTCGACAAAGCCTTCGCTGCCGGGGTCGATTTCCTCGACGTCGCGGAGATCTATCCGGTGCCGCCGAATGAGGAATGGGCGGGGCGGAGCGAGCGCATCGTGGGCAAGTGGCTGGCCGGACGCGCGCGCGATTCGGTGATCATCGCGACCAAGGTGGCTGGTCCAGGGGGCGGCTGGTTCGTGCCGCCGGTGCGGGCAGGGCGTACGGCGCTCGACGCGCATCACATCGAGCGCGCGGTCGAGGGCAGCCTCAAGCGCCTCGGGACGGACTACATCGACCTGTACCAGACGCACTGGCCGGATCCGGAGCTGCCGATCGAGGTGACGTTGGAGGGCCTCGAACGCGTGATCCGCGCGGGCAAGGTGCGCTACGTCGGCGCCAGCAACGAGACCGCGTACGGCTTGACCAAGGCGCTCTCCGCGCACGCTGCGCGCGGTCTGCCCAAGTACCAGACGATTCAGAACAACTTCTCCCTGCTCAACCGGCGCTTCGAGGACGAGCTCGCCAACGTGTGCCGGCGCGAGAGGGTGAGCCTCTTGCCCTACAGTCCGATCGGCGGCGGCGTGCTGAGCGGCAAGTATCAGGGCGGTCAGTGGCCGTCCGACGCGCGCTTCAGCGCCTATCGCGACCGCGGCGGGCGCACGCAGACGATGGCCAAGCGCTTCGTCAACGACAAGACGCTCGCCACGACCGAGCGGGTCGCCAAGCTCGCGCGCGAGTGCGAGCTCCCACCGGTGACGTTTGCGACGGCTTGGACGCTCAGCCACGACTTCGTGGGCTCGACGATCATCGGGGCGACCCGCGTCGAGCAGCTCGACGAGACCTTGCGGGCGACGGACGTGCGGCTCGCTCCCGAGATCTTGGCGCAGCTCGACGCGCTGTCGCGCGAGATCATGTACCCGATGGGCTGACGCGACGTCGGCAGCGACACTGCGTCAGGCCGCGCCGATCAGGCGCTCCTGGCGGTTTCGGTTGGCCGGGCGAGCGAGGCCGTAGTGATCGCGCAAGGTCGTGCCCTCGTATTCGCTGCGGAACAGTCCGCGTCGCTGCAGCAGCGGGACGACATGATCGACGAACGTGGCGAGCCCGGACGGCAGCACCGGCGGCATGACGTTGAAGCCGTCGGCCGCGCCCTGCTCCCACCAGTCTTGCATCGCGTCGGCGACCTGCTCGGGCGTGCCCGTGAAGGTGCGGTGGCCGCGCCCGCCGCCCAAACGGCCGATCAGCTGGCGCACGGTCAAGTGCTCGCGCCGGGCGAGCTGGACGATCAGCGTGTAGCGGCTCTTGGCGCCCTCGATCTCGGCTTCGCTCGGCAAGTCCGCGGGGAGCTCCGCGTCGAGCTCGAGATCCTCGGGGCGCACGCGCAGGGTCTGCGCGAGCTGACGCTTCGCATACTCAGGTTTGATCAAGCGATCGAGCTCCTCTTCGAGCGCGCGCGCTCCTTCCTCGGTGGCGCCGATCACGGGCACGATGCCGGGCAGGATCTTGATGCCGTTCGGGTCGCGGCCGAGCGCGCGCGCGCGACCTCTCAGATCGGCGTAGAACGCCTGTGCGTCGCCGAGCGTCTGCTGCGCCGTGAACACGGCCTCGGCAAACTGCGCGGCCAGCGCCTTGCCGTCTTCGGAGGAGCCGGCTTGGACCAAGAGCGGATAGCCTTGTGGAGAGCGCGGGACGTTGAGCGCGCCCTCCACCTTGAAGTAGCGGCCCGCGTGGCGCGGCGGGTACAGGCGCCGATCGTCGCCCCACACGCCGTTCTCCTTGTCGCCGAGCGGCGCTTCGTCGTCCCAGCTGTCCCAGAGCTTCAGCGAAACTTCGACGAACTCGTGGGCGCGCGCGTAGCGCTCTCCGTGCGAGGGCAGGTCGTCGAGGTTGAAGTTGCGCGCGGCGTCGGCGCCTGCGGTGGTGACGATGTTCCAGCCGGCGCGCCCGCCGCTCAAGTGGTCGAGCGATGCGAAGCGGCGCGCCAGGTTGAACGGCTCGTTGTAGGTGGTGGAGGCGGTGGCGATGAGGCCGACCCGCTCGGTCACGCCCGCCAGCGCGGCCAGCAGCAGCGTGGGCTCGAGCGTGCCGCCCGGCCTGCGTCCGATGCTGTTCCAGAGCACCGGGCTATCGGCCAAAAACAGCGAGTCGAGCTTGCCCCGCTCGGCCTGGCGCGCGAGCTCCTGGTAGTGCGCGAGGTTGGTATTGGCGAACGGGTCGCTCTCAGGAAGCCGCCAAGCGGCCTCGTGATGACCCACGCTCATCAGGAACGCGTTCAGGTGCAGCTGGCCCGTGCGCTTCTTCATCCGGCACCTCCCAAGAGGGACGGTGCGTCTCTTATAACAGACGGGCGTCCGCTGCAATCCGCTCGCGCGCGGGGGCGCGCCGAGCGTCACGCGCCGCGCGGCGCGGCGGCGGGCGCGCGGTGCGCGCGCAGCGTGCGGTCGCAGAAGGCGAGCGTGCGCTGCCAGGCCAGCTTGGCCTGCGCCTCGACATAACGCGGCGTGGTGTCGTTGTGGAAACCATGCATAGTGCCGGGGTACTGGTGCGACTCGAAGGTCACACGCGCCGCCCGTAGCGCTTCCTCGTAGCCCGCCCGCGTC
>CAZYWR010000946.1:0-1952 GCA_964651185.1 uncultured Polyangiales bacterium | reverse complement strand
CGAACGCGCGCACCGCTTCGTCGTCGAGCTCGTGGAGCTTCTGCTGGATGAGCTCCTTCTGCTGCTGGTTCATCGCCACCACGCCCAACGTGAGGTGGCTGTGCTCGCGTACGTGCTCGCGCACGCCGAGCGCGATCTGCTCGGCTTCGGTCGGGTTGCGCGAAGCGGCGTAGGCGCCGTCCACCTTGACCAGCTGCACGCCGCTCCCGTTCAGGCGCGGCGCGGGAAAGACCTTCAGGCGCCCGTCGTAAAAGTGCTGGTTCGAAAAGGCGATCAGGCTCGGGTGCCGCGAGCGGTAGTGCCAGCGCAGATCGCGCGCGCCGCCGAAGCTCGCGACCCCGAGATCCAGGATGGACTCTTGCTCGATCGCATCCTCGTCGCGATCGTCGCGGTCGTGGTCGTCGTCGCTGCCTTCGAGCCGGCGAAAGAACGCGGTCGGCGGCAGCTGCTTGGAGTCGCCGACCACCACCGCGCGCTTGGCGCGCACGATCGCGCCGAGCGCGTCTTCGGGGCGCATCTGCGAGGCTTCGTCGATGATCACGAGATCGAACTGGTCGTGCTCCTGCGGCAAGAACTGCGCGACCGTGAGCGGCGACATCATGAAGCAGGGCTTGAGCGAGCGCAGCGCGCCGCTGGCCCGGCGCAGGAGCTGGCGCAGCGGGATGTGGCGCTGCTTTTTGCTCAGCTCGTGGCGGATCAGCGCGAGCTCGCTCCACTCGCTCTTCTTGCCGGAGGCGCTGCCCTCGGGCACCTCGGCGTGACAGAGCTCTGCGGCGATGGCCTGGGCTTGCAGGCGCAAGAGGTCGCGATCGAGCTTCTGAAATTGGCGGCGCATCGACTCGAGCTCGCGGCCGTTGCGCATGCCGAGCGCCGGTTGTTCCTCGCAGGCGCGCTCCACCAGCTCGTGATAGAGCAAGAACTCGCAGGCCTCGACCAGCCGCTCGAAGGGCAGAGCGCCGCGCGCGGCCGCGTCGATCACGCTGCTCGCGAACGTGGTCTGCGCGCGCGCCAGCTCGCGCAGGTAGCGGAGCTGCGCGCGCAGCAGACTGCGCGTACTCAACGCCCGCTCCACCGCATTGGCGGCGCTGCCGATCGCCACGCTCAGCGCCGTCCAGCGCTCCTCGCCGAGGCCGAACGCAGCGAGCGCCGCCCGCTCGCGCTCCTCCGCCGCCAATGGCTCCGCGAGCTCCTTGGCGAAGGCGAGCCGCGTCTCGGGGCTCGCCAGGCGCACCACGATGGCCTGTGGGATGCCTTGCTCGTGCGCGCGATCGAAGGCGTGCAGCGCGAGCGCGAGCTCTTCGCTCGGCGCCTCGGACAAGGCGCGCTCGAGGCCGAGCGGCTCGAGGCGCGGCGCGAGGGCCGCGAGCTTTGCGTCTGTGTCATGGAGCTCCGCGAGCCTGTCTACCAGCGCGGGCAGATCACCGACCGGCAGCTGATCGCTCACCCCGAGCAGGCGCAGGCGCGCGATCACGGTCAGCGTGTCGCGGGCGCGCTCGCGATCACCGGCGAGCGTGGCCGAGAGCGACTGCGCGCCGCGCTCGGCGCGTTCGGCGAGCGCCCAAAACGGATCGAGCGTGAGCCGGCGGGCCTCCGCCAAGAGCACGTCGACGTGCGCGAGCTCCTCTTCGAGCGCGAGCCGGCGTAGCGCCGCCGCCGCGGGATGGAGCCCGGCGTGCTCACGGCGCACGCGCTGCGCCCACTCGGCCGCCTGCGCCAAGAGCTCGAGGTCGGTTTCGAGACCGGCGAACCCTTGGCCGGCAAGCCGGCGCACGTCTTCGCGCGCCTCGAACGCCGCGACCGCGTCGAGCACGCGCGTCGCCTCCAACAGCTCCTCGGCCATCTGCCGCGGCGAGCGGGCCGGCGTGCGCGCCACGCGCAGATAGAACTTGCGCGCAGCCCAAAAAGTCGCGAACAGCCAGCCCAGCCACCACGGACGGCGCAGCGCCAGGGCG
>CAZYWR010000945.1:0-2835 GCA_964651185.1 uncultured Polyangiales bacterium | reverse complement strand
CTACGCCGACGTGCGGCCGGTCATCTGCGCCATGCACGCGTCCGCGCGCTTCGGCGGCGAGGCCATGCTGCCGGTCCATTACTTTCGGCTCTTGCGCCGGCGCGGCGTGGAGGCGTGGCTGGTCGTGCACGAGCGCACGCGCGTCGAGCTCAGCGCGCTCTTTCCCGACGACGTCGCGCGCATCCACTTCTTGCCGGATCGGCTCTACCAGCGCGCGCGCGTCAAGCTGGGGCAGCGCATCGCGCATCCGCTCGTCGACGTGCCGCTCGATCTGGCGATGGTCGCGACCACGCAGCTCGATCAACGGCGCGCAGTGCGCAAGCTGGTCGAGGCGGTCGGCGCGACCGTCGTGCACGAGCCGATCCCGGTGTCGCCGCGCGCGCCGTCGTTGATGAGCGATCTCGGCGCGCCGGTGGTGATCGGACCGATGAACGGCGGGATGACCTACCCGCCTGGCTTCCCCCGCTTTCAGAGCCGCACCGAATGGGCCGTCATCCGCGCTGCGCGCGGAGCCGCCGCGGTGGTGCACCTCGTCATGCCCGGCAAGCGGCGCGCGACCACCTTGCTCGTGGCCAACGAACGCACGCGCCGCGCGCTCCCTGCGGGCTCTGCTGCGCACGTGCTCGAGCTGCCAGAAAACGGCGTCGACCTCAGCACGTTTACGCCGCGCCCGCGCCGGCGGCCCTGGGTCGCGCACGCGCGCTTCGTGTTCGTCGGCCGGCTGGTCGATTGGAAGGCCGTGGATCTGCTGCTCGCCGCCGCGGCCCAAGCCCTCACGCGCGTCCCGCTCGAACTGCGGATTATCGGCGACGGCCCGCTGCGCACCGCGCTCGAGGCGCAGGCCGGCGCGCTCGGCATCGCCGACCAGGTGACGTTCACCGGCTTTCTGAGGCAGGAAGCGTGCGCGGAAGAGCTCGCCGATGCCGACGCGCTGGTTCTGCCGAGCTTGTACGAGTGCGGGGGCGCGGTGGTACTCGAAGCGATGGCGATGGGCTTGCCAGTGATCGCCACGCGCTGGGGCGGACCGGTCGACTACTTGGACGACGAGACGGGCGTGCTGATCGAACCGCGCGGCGAGGCGCAGTTCGTCGAGGCTCTCGCGGCGGCGTTGGCGCGCTTGGCCGACGACTGGGAGCTGCGGCATCGGCTCGGCAACGCCGCGCGCGCGCGTGTCGAAGAGCGCTTCGATTGGGAGCGCAAGATCGATCGCATGATCGACATCTATCGCGACGCGCAACGGCGCGCTCAGCGCGCGACCGCGCCGCGCACGCGCGCTGCCCTCGCGCTCGGCGCACGCCCCGGGTAACCGTGGCCGTGTTCGCGCGCGCACCGAGCGCGCGCTTGGTTATCGCGGCCACTTTCGCGCGTGCGCGTAGATCGCTCGCCGCGGGTACCGCGGCCACTTTCGTGCGGTTCGCTTGGCCGCGGCGGGTTTGGGCGCCGCTCGCGGATCGCTGTACACTCGGGGCCCCATGGCCGCCTCGGATGTGTCCCCGTTCCCTTGGCCTCTCAGCGACGAGAGCGCACTTCAGCGCCCGCTGTGCGTCGATCTCGACGGCACGCTGGTGGGCACGGATACGCTTTGGGAGAGCGTCGTGCTCCTCCTGCGCAGCAGGCCGTGGCTGTTGTTCCTCACGCCGCTGTGGCTGCTCGGCGGGCGCGCGGCCTTCAAACGGGCGATCGCGCAGCGCGTGGTGTTCGACGCGGCAGCCCTCCCTTACCGCGAAGACCTGCTGAACGCGCTCCACCACAGCAAGCTGCGCGGGCGCAAGCTGGTGCTCGTGACCGCCGCCGATCGCGAGGTCGCGACCAAGGTGGCCGCACACGTCGGCCTGTTCGACGAGGTGCTGAGCAGCGACGGCGACGAAAACCTCAAGGCCGCGCGCAAGCGCGACCGCCTGATCCAGGCCTTCGGCGTCGAGGGCTTCGATTACGTGGGCGACTCCCACGCGGATCTGCCCGTGTTCGAAGGCGCGGCGCTCGGCTTTTTGGTGGGCGCCGACGATTGGGTGGCGGCGCGCGCCGCCCACAATCGCAAAGTCGTGCTGGTCTCGCGCCGGCCGAGCGTGGTGCGCGCGCTGATCAAGCAGCTGCGCATCCATCAGTGGGTGAAGAACGCGCTGGTGATCCTGCCCGTCATGCTCGCGCCGACCTTGCCGCGGCCCGACGTGCTGGCGCGCTCGCTGCTCGCAGCGCTCGCCTTCTCGCTCTGCGCGTCGGCCGGGTACGTGCTCAACGACATCTTGGACTTGGCCGCCGACCGCGCCCACCCGACGAAGAAGAATCGCCCCTTCGCCTCCGGCGCGCTGCCGGTCTTGTACGGACCGCCGCTGTTCACGGGGCTCTTGATCCTCGCCTTTGCGGCGTCGCTGGCCTGGCTGCCGGTCGGCTTCAGCGTGATGCTCGTGCTCTATTTCATCGGGACCGTCAGCTACTCGCTGTACTTCAAGCGTGCGCTGTTGCTCGACGTGTTCATCTTGGCCGGGCTGTACACGCACCGCATCCTCGCGGGCGGCATGGCCACTTCGATCGAGATCAGCAACTGGCTCCTGTGCTTCTCGATGTTCCTGTTCCTGAGCCTCGCGTTCGCCAAACGCTACGTCGAGATTTCGCTGCACAGCTCGGATGGGAAGATCAAAAACCGCGACTACTATGGGCTCGACGCGCAGATGGTCAGCAGTCTCGGGCCGGCCAGCGGCTACATCGCCGCGCTCGTGTTCAGCCTCTACGTCGAGAGCGGTGCCCACCGCGGCGCTTACCGCGAGCCGGTGCTGCTGTGGCTGGCCGTGCCGGTGCTGCTCTACTGGATCAGCCGCATCTGGATCGTGACGGGCC
>CAZYWR010000944.1:0-2517 GCA_964651185.1 uncultured Polyangiales bacterium | reverse complement strand
GGAGAGCGCCCGCCGAGCTGCTCGTAATGGTGCACGACCGCCTCGAAGCGCTCTTCCGGCACCGGTCGCCCGGCCAGCACGTCGCGCAAGAACGGGCGCACGTCCGCGCTCTGGTGCGGCCCCCCGAAGGCGATGATCAGGAGGCCCTGCGCGCTCATCGCCGACTCGCCTCGTGCACGTGATCGACCAGCGCGCGCACTTGATCGACTTCCGCCTCGGGAAAGATGCCGTGGCCCAAGTTGAAGATATGGCCAGGCCTGCCGTGCGCCGACTCGAGCACCTCGCTCGCCCTGCGCTTCAGCTCCTCGCGGGGCGCCAGCAACACGTACGGATCGAGATTGCCTTGCACGGCCTTGGCTCCGAGCGCGTCCCAGGTCGGGCCGAGCTCGACCCGCCAATCCAAGCCGATCACGTCCCCGCCGGCGGCGAGCTGCTGTGCGAGCAGGGTGGCCGTCCCAGTGCCGAAGTGGATGTGCGGCACGCTCTTGTCGAGCGCGGCGAACAGACGCCGCATGTGGGGCTGCACGTAACGGCCGTAGTCGCGCGGCGAGAGGCAACCGATCCAGCTATCGAACACCTGGATGGCTTGCGCGCCGTTCGCGACCTGAGCGTTCAGGTAATCGATGACCGCACCCGTGAGCTTGCCCATCAGCACGTTCCAAGCGCCCTCGTCGCGGTACATGAGCTCCTTGGTGTGGCGGTAATCTCGCGAGCCGCCGCCCTCGATCGCGTAAGAAGCCAAGGTAAACGGCGCCCCCGCGAAGCCGATGAGCGGCACGCCCGCCGGCAAGCCCGCGCGCACGAGCCGCACCGTCTCCATCACGTATGCGAGCGATGCGCGCGCGTCGATCTGCTCCGCCACGCGCTCGATATCGGCCGCCGTACGCACGGGTTTGGCGATATGCGGACCATCGCCTTTCGTGAACTCGAAGCCGATGCCGAGCGGCTCGAGGACCAAGAGGATGTCCGCGAACAGAATGGCGGCGTCGACCCCGAGCTGCGTCACTGGTAAGAGCGTCACCTCGGCCGCGAGGTCCGGCCGCTTGCACAGCTCGACGAAGCTCACTTTGGCGCGGATCGCGCGATACTCCGGTTGATAGCGGCCCGCCTGGCGCATCAACCAGATCGGCGTGTAGGGGGTGGGCTCACCGCGGCAGGCTTGCAGAAAGGCGCTCATCGCGCCCTAGCTATAACCCAGGGAGCCCCGGCGACGAAACGGTCACGCGCGCGCTCCTACATTTGGCGCGCGCTCGACGCCGCGCGCTTGTGCGCCAGCAGGTCGGGGACGCGGCGCGCGGCTTCGAGCACGAGGTGGCCCATCTTGCCGTGCTCGGGCTCGAAGTCGGGCGCGAGCTCGAGGTTGCGCATGGCTTCGCTGCAGCTCGGTCCGACCGATCCCACGGCCATGCGCGCGAGCGCGCCGCGCAGCGCCGCTTCGAGCCCGAGCCGCTGCGCGACCTCGAGCAGCACGCCCGCTTGCGGCCCTGACGTGAACAAGATCGCGTCCACGCGCCCGGCGCAGATCTCGTCGATCACGCGCTCGAGAGGCCCGGTGTCGTCTGGCAACCGCCAGCGGTAAACGGGCACCTGGATCACCCGCGCCCCCTCGGCTTCGAGCGCGCGGGTCAGCCGCTCGTGTGGCACGCCGTACTGCTGAAGCGCGATTCGCTTTTCGGCGATCGACGTATATGCGCGCAGCGCACCCAGCAAGGTCTCCCACGTGTGCGGCTCGGGAGCGACCACCTGCGGCCGCACGCCGAGCTCACGTAGCGCACCCACGGCTTTGGGCCCGCGCGCCCCGACCACGATCTGCGCCAAGCGGTCGCGCAGCTCCTCCTTCGCCATGATCGGTGCGAACACGCTCACCAGCTTGCGATTGCCGACCCCGGTCAAAACCAAAAGCACATCGACCGCACCGGCGCGCAGCGCCTCGGCGAACGCGCAGAGCTCGGGCCCGAGCTCGAGCGGGGCTTCCACCATGGTCGGCCCGAGCAGCGGCTCGGCGCCCTGCTTGCGTAGCAGATTCGCGAATTCGTCGGCGAAGCGCGACTCGAATGCGGCCACGCGCCTGCCTCGTAGGCCGCCGGGATCGGGCGAAGGCATGCCCCAAGCGTGACCACTCGACGCGCGCATTTCCAGCTCACAAGGCGATCGGCGGATCGGCGCGCAGCCCGAGTACGCGCGCGCGCACCTCGGCCATCAAGAAGATCGAACCGCAGGCGATCACCAGCCCGCGCTTTCCGGCGAGCTCGCGAGCCCGCACCAAAGCGCGCGCCGAGTCGGGGTACGCCTCGCCACCGTAGCGCGCAGCGAGCGTCTGCGCGGACTCGGCGCGCGGGGTCGCGATCGAGCTGAAGATCACGGCGTCGACATGCGGGCGCAACAGAGCGAGCATGCGCGCCTGATCTTTGTCGCGCAGCACCCCGAACAAGAGCACGCGGCGCGTGAAGCCCGTGCAGGCCTGTGCGAGATGCGCGGCCAGTTCCGCGCACGCCGGTGGGTTGTGCGCGGCGTCGC
>CAZYWR010000943.1:0-7020 GCA_964651185.1 uncultured Polyangiales bacterium | reverse complement strand
ATACGCGCGCAGTGTCCGCGTGCGTGCGCCTCGCGAAGACCCCCGAGGAGTACTCGGCCAAGCGCGAGCTGCGCCGGGAGCTGGCTTATGAAGCCTTGCTCGAGAGCGGCCGCACTCGCTGGACGGTTGGCGAGCGCGCTTACGTGTATCGTGCGCTCGGCGGGCGCGCAGGGCTTTGGTCGTCTGCCCAGGTGGGCGCTGGCGCGCTCGCTATGGCGGACGAGGAAGAGCAGATCGCCGGGCAAGGCCGCGACTCGCGCGACTACGATGCGGAGTTCTATGTGCGGCTCTTGCGCGAGACCTACGCTGCGCGCCTCGCGCGGGCGCTGCGGCCCGAGGACTTCGCGGCGGTGATCGCCGATCCGGGACAGCTCGACCTCTTCGACCATCCACTCGCGCAGGCGCGCCCGATCCTCACCATCCTGCCGGCCGGAGGCCTTGTGCTCGAAGCAGAGCGCCCCCTCAAGGAGGAGGCACCCGCCTGAGAGGAGGAGCTGGCAAGTTCTCGAAGGGTGACAAGAGTGTCTCCCGGCCCCGTCGGGGGGTTCCCCGGCCAATGAGCGCGCACGCTGCGCGCGCGTCAGGCCTATTCGAGCGCCGTACGGCGAGCTCGGATGCGCTCGAACTGACTCACGGCAAAGCGATAGGTCACCGGCAGCACGATCAACGTGAGCAACGCCGCGGACACCGTGCCGCCCACGATCACGACCGCGATCGGCCGCTGCGTTTCTGCGCCCATCGCCTTCGAAAGCGCGGCCGGCACCAGACCGAACGCCGCCAACGCGGCCGTCATCAACACCGCGCGCAGGCGTTCGCGGCTGCCTTCGAGCACGGCGTCGTCGAGCGCAGCGCCCGCCTTCCGGCGCTCTTCAATCGCGGACAAAACCAACACACCGTTGAGCGATGCCTGACCGACCAGGGCGATGAAGCCGACCGCCGCGGCGATGGAGACCGGCATGTCCATCGCCCACAAGCCGAACGCGCCGCCGATCAACGCGAAGGGCACGTTGAGCAGCACCAACGTCGCGAGCGAGAGCGAGCCGAAGGCGTTGAACAAGAGCACCAGCGTGACGATCAGCGCCACCGGCAGCACCACCAAGAGGCGATGCATCGCGCGCTCCTTGGACTCGAACTCGCCGCCCCACTCCATGGTCATGCCGCGCGCGATGGGCAAGGACTTCTGGATCGCGGCCTGCGCGTCCGCCACGAACGTGCCGAGGTCGCGCCCGCGCACGTTCATGCGTACGCCCAGATAGCGCTGGCCGTTCTCGCGGTTGATCGCGGCGCGCCCGTAGTCGACGCCTACGTCGGCGAGCGCCGGCAGAGGTACGAGCGCGCCGGTCGGCGTGGGCACGCGCAGCGCGGAGATCTCCTCGACCGTATCGCGCGCGGCCTCGGGCAGACGCAGCACCACGTCGAAGGAGCGATCTCCCTCCCACAGCTGCTCGACCACTTGGCCGCCCAGCGCGGTGGACAAGTAGCTCTGAAACTCCTCCATGGTCATGCCGAAGCGGCCGAGCGATTCGCGTCGCGGCCGCACCTGCAGCTGGGGCACGACGCCGCTCTTGACGATGGCCAGGTCCGCGACGCCTTTGACGGTGGCCAGCACGCGCTTCGCGGCCTCCGCCGTCTGCTGCAAGAGCTGCAGGTTATCCGCGTAGATCTTGAGCGCCACTTGCCCCGATTGGCCGGCGATGCTCTCGTTGACGTTGTCGCGGATGGGCTGCGAGAAGTTGACCTCGAGCCCGGGAATCTCCGCGTACACGCGGTTCATCTTCTCGATCAGCGTGCCTAGGTCGGGCGTGTCTTTCGGCCACTCCTCCGCCGGTCGCAGCTTAATGAACAGCTCCAGGTTGTTCGAGAGCTTGGGGTCGGTGCCGTCCTCAGGCCGGCCGAGCTGGCTCATCGTGCTCTCGACCTCGGGGAAGCGATCGAGCATGCGCAAGAGGATGGGCGCGAGCCGCCGGCCTTCGCTCAGCGAGACGTTGGAGGGCAACGTGAAGGTCAGATAGAGCGCGCCCTCGTTGAGCTCGGGCAAAAACTCGCTGCCCTGCTTGCGCAGCACGTGCGCGGAGCCTGCGAGCGCGAACAGCGACACTCCTATCACCAGCAAGGGCCAGCGCAGCGCGGCGCGCAAGGCCGGCATGTAGCCTGCCTCGAGCCAGCGCAGGAGCGGCGATTCGCGGTGCTGGATCGGCTTGCGATAGGCGAACGTGGCGAGCACCGGAACCAAGGTCACGGAGAACACCAAGCTGCCGATCAGCGCTGCCACGACCGTATGCGCAAGCGGCGCGAAGATGCGTCCCTCCACGCGCTGCAAGAGGAAGATCGGCAGGTAGGCGGCGATGATGATGAGCAGCGAGAACACCGTCGGTCGCGCGACCTCGCGCACCGCCCACTCGATCCGCGCCGCCATGCGCGCGGCCACGAGGTCGTGGCTCGATTCGCGCGCGCGCTCCGCGCCGCGCGCGTCTGCGTGCTCCGCGCGCTCGTGGTCCGAGCCGTGCGCCGACAAGCGATGCACGATGGCCTCGATGATCACGACCGCGCCGTCCACGATGATGCCGAAGTCGACCGCACCCATCGAGATCAGGTTGGCCGACATGCCGCGCGCGTACAGGTACGCGAACGCAGCCGCCAGCGCCAACGGGATGATCAGCGCCACGATCATCGCGGCCTGCAGATCGAGCAGGAACACGAAAAGGACGAACACGACCAAGATCGCGCCCTCGAGCAGGTTATGGCCAACCGTGCGGAGCGTGCTGTCGACGAGCTCGGTGCGGTCGTAAAAGGGCGAGATGCGCGCGTGGCCCTTGAGCGCGTCGCGGTTGATCTCGTCGATCTTCGCGCGCAGCGTGGAGAGCACGACGGTCGGGTTCTCGCCGCGCCGCATCAGCACGATGCCCTCCACTGCGTCCGGATCGCGGCCGCGCCCCACCACGCCTTGGCGCGGTGCCCAGGCCACGCTCACCGACGCGACGTCCGACACGAAGATGGGCGTGCCGCCGCGCGTCGCCACGGCGGTGCGCTCGATGTCGTCGAGCCCGTCGTACAGGCCCTTGCTGCGGATGATGAGCTGCTCGGCCCCCTGCTCGACGATGCCGCCCGAGGCGTTGACCGACGAGCCCTCGAGCGCCCGCTTGAGATCGCTGATCCCGAGGCCCTTGGCCGCCAGCGCGACCATGTCCGGACGCACCTCGATCTCGCGCAACAGGCCGCCGTAGCTGACCACGTCGGCGACGCCCTCCACGCGCAACAGACGCGGCCGCACCACCCAGTCCTGCAACGTGCGCAGCTCGAGCGGATCCGTCTGCGGCGCGCTCAGCGTATAGCGGTAGATTTCGCCGATCGGCGTGGAGAGCGAGCCCAGCTGCGGGGTCACGCCCTCGGGCAAGGCCGCCAGCCGGAGCCGTTCGAGCGTCTGTGCGCGCGCGAACAGCGCGTCCACGCCGTCGCGAAAGGTGAGCGTGACGAACGAGAGACCGAACAGGTTGATCGCCCGCAGCCGCGAGAGCCCCGGCGTGCCGTTGACGACGCGCTCGATCGGGATCGAGACCTGCCGCTCCATCTCCTCGGCCGGCTGCCCAGGCATGAGCGTGATCACGTTCACCTGCGTGTCGGTCGGATCGGGGAAGGCCTCGATGGAGATCTCGCGAAACGCGAAGAACCCGAGCACCAACATCAGCAAAGCGGCGGCGATGACCGCCGCGCGATTCCTCAGCGCGGCGGAGACGAAGGTTTCGATCACCGGCTCATGCCTCGATGTCGATGGCGTTCACGAGCAAGAGCGCGCCGGTCGTGACCACGCGCTCGCCGGGCGACACGCCCGACACCACTTCAACCGAATCGCGGCTCCTGCGCCCGACCACCACGGCGCGCTTCACGTAAGAGCCGTTGCCGCGATCGACGAACACGACCGCGTTGGGACCGTCGCGCACCACCGACACCGCTGGCAAGATCACCAGCGTGCGGCCGCGCGCGTTACGGAAGGCCAGATCGACATAGGCGTTGGGCCGCAGCTTGTGGCCGGCGTTGTCGATGCGCACGCGCACGGGTACCGTCTGGCGCTCGGGGTCCACCACCTCGGACACGACCTCGACCGTGCCGGGCAACCATTCGCCGGCCGCGCCGGAGGGGAACACGCGCGCCTCCGACCCCTTCTGCAGATCCACCGCGTCACGCTGCGGCACGTCGGCGACGGCCAACACTTGCTCGAGGTCGGCCACGGTGGCGACCGGCTCGCCGCGATCCGGTCCGACCTGCCCGCCGGGCGTGCTCTCCAGCTGAATCACGGTGCCGCTGCGGTTGGCGAGCACCCAGTACGCCGTGTCGTCCTCGGCGCGCGAGATCTGCAGGCTCTTGAGCCGGGCCTTGGCGGCCTGCGACGCGAGCTTCGCCTCTTCGAGCTCGCTCTGGGCGAGGATCAGGTCGTGCTGCGCGCCGGCGCGCGACTCGACCAGCGCGCGCATGCGCTCGACGCTGGCGGAGCGCGTGTTGACCGCGAGCTCGGCGCTGCGCACTTCGCGCTCGAGCGTGGGTAGGTCGGCCGTGCGGATGAGCACGAGCTCTTGCCCTTTCTCGACGTGATCGCCGAGCCGGACCTTGGCCTCCACCACGCGCCCGGCGAGCGGCGCGAAGCTCGGCGACGTGAGCGACTCGACCGCGGTGATGCGCGCGGTGACGGGCGGCAGCGGCAGCGACGGCCCCTGCTTTGCTTCGGTCGTCTCGAACGCGACGGGCCCCTTGCGCGTCACGCTCACCACGTTCTTCTCTACACGGAAGGCCGGCGTCGGTTTCTGCGCCTTGCCCGCGCTGCAGCTCATCGCCAAGCCGGCGATCAAGAACGCAGCGCTCCACCCCATCGATGCACTCACGGCTGTTCCCCTTCCGAGGAGGTCTCTCGAATTAGCTCCAAAGCGGCCAAGTAAGCGTCTCCGCAGCTCTCCGCCTCTTCGATGAACAGCTCGCTCACGATGCGGCGCGACTGAATCACCTGCGTCAGCGGCAAAAGTCGGTTCTCGACGGCCTTCTCCAGGCTCGACAGCACGGTGCGCGCCTGCGGGATGACTTCGCGCGTGAGCTGCGTGCAGCGACCGCGCGACAGCTCGAGCCGGCGCGCGAGCTCCGGGATCCGGGCGCGCGCCACGTCGAGCCGGCGTTCGCGCTCCTCGAGCAGATGCGTACGAGAGGCCTCCGCCGATTGGCGATGGGCCTGCCCGTGATCGAACACCGGGAGCGGCACGCTTACTCCCACGTTCAGCGAGTTGAGCTGGTTCCCCGAGTAGGTGAACTGATCGCGCAGGTAGCCGAGCCGCACCGTGGGATCCGGGATCTTCTCGGCCTCGGCCAAGTGCACGTCGGCGCGCGCCGCGTCCGTGTAGGCCCCGAGCGCGCGTAGGTCGGCGCGCTGTTGGAGATCCTTCGCGCGCAACGCCGCTTCGTTGGGCGCGAGCCAGCGATCGAGAAACGCGCGCGCCGACTCCGCGTCGGGAAAGGTCTCGCAAGGCGTGCCGACGTAGCTCGCACACGCGGCCAGGCCCGCGCGGATGTCGCTCTCGACGCTGCTCAAGAGCTGCTCGGTGCGCTGGACCTCGATGCGGATCTGGTCGACATCGAGCGGCGTCCCGAACAAGGAGCGCAAACGCGCCTCCGCCAGCTCGGCCGCGCGGTGTCCCCCTTCGACCAGCTCCGAGATCCCGTCGCGCCGCAGCATGGAAGTCGCGAGCGAGCCGAGTACCTCTGCCAATGCGAGCGCATGGACGCGCACGTCGTACTCGAGCTCCGCGTGCGCGCCTCGTGCCACGGCGTCTGCGCGGCCGATGCGCGGCCCGCGTTTGGCGACCGGGAACGTGTAGCTCAGGCCGACCGCGTAGTTCGGCACGTGACCGAGCGGATGCGGGCTCGGGTAGTTGATCTTGTCGCCCACGGGGATCGTCGACCACGCCGCGTCGAACGCCGGGTTGGCGAACAGGCGCGCTTGGCGGGCGTCCGCCTGGGCCACGGCGACTTGGCGACGGGAGGCCGTCAGCGCCGGCGCACCCGCGGACACCGCGCGCTCGAGCTCTCGCAAGCCGAGCCCTTGGGTCGCTCGGAATACCGCCGACGGGGACTGCTGTGCACCCACCCTCGTGACCAGAACGAACAACGAGCATGCAATGACGGCCGCGGCGCAACGCATGTGCGCCGGGCGACGACTCAAAGGACGACGGAGCAATCGAGCGGACCCTCCGGTCGGCGCCTGTGCACTTGTCGTACCAGCCGCACGGCGCGCTGAGCGATTGCGCGTGCGCGCACGGACGCGCACGAATTCACTCCGGAATACGATCGAGGTACACGCCGCATAGCGGACTTGCATGGGGAAAATAGCCTCATGACGCCGGCCCTATGGAAGAAGGCGGCTACATACTTCTAACACCCTCGACAAAATTGCGGCCTTCGCGGCGTGAGGTATGCGTGCCTTCGGCTCGCCTGCACAGGGTGTAGTCGCGCGCTTGGGCTGCCCGCTTTCGCGCTGGAGCACGGCCCAAGAGCGGCCGCGCGACCGGTGCTCCTCACCATGGAAAGCGCTCTGGACCGCTGCCAATATCGAGCGCATCAATGGGGCAATTTTCCCGCTATGGGGAATTGCCCGCCAGCGCTCGCTATTTGTTGGCCGCTGAGGCGCGGGCGATGGCCTCGAGGATCAGGCGCTCGGCCTCGTTGGCGTCGCCCCAGCCGAGCACCTTGACCCACTTCTTGGGTTCGAGGTCTTTGTAATGCTCGAAGAAGTGCTCGATCTGCTTGATGGTGATGTCGGGCAGGTCCGTGTAGTGGAGCACCTTCTCGTAGCGGCGGGTGAGGCGCGACACAGGCACGGCGAGGATCTTCTCATCGCCGCCGGCCTCGTCCTGCATGCGCAGCACGCCCACCGGCCGCACCGCGACGACGGCACCCGGCACGATGCCGCGCTGGTTGGCGATCAAGACGTCGCAGGGGTCGCCGTCATCCGAGAGCGTGTGCGGAATGAAGCCGTAGTTCCCC
>CAZYWR010000942.1:0-2790 GCA_964651185.1 uncultured Polyangiales bacterium | reverse complement strand
GATCGTCGCGCAGCTCGACTTCATATGCATCGGCCATGTCTATCCCGCAGCGATCGTGCGACCTGGGCGGCGGAATTCGCCGAGCGTCTCGCCAGGCGCCACGGCCGGCGCCTTGCCCGGATCGCCCCGGCGCGGCTCATCGCGCGGCGCGCTCCCGTGCTCGCCGCCGCCGGCAGGACCGCCGCCGGGCCGATAGGGCGAAACGTTGTCCTGCTTCGGATCGTTGGGCGAACGCGGCGGCGTTCGTAGGATGTAGGGCTCCGCGTTCCAGGTGCCACATTGGCTCTCGTTGCGGTGCAGCGCCCAGCGCAGATATACGCGCCCGTCCGGCGAGCGAATCTTCTCGGGCGTGGGTGGATACGGCGCCCCGCGCTGCACGGCGTTGAAGGCGCCGAAGTCATACATCAGGTTGCCGCTCGACTTGACCACCCCCACGCGATCCAGCGAGCCGTCGGCGTTGACGACGATCTCCACCTTGGTCACGAGCGACGGATCGCCGAGCGCGCCCGCCATCGGCAAACTGGAGAGGAACTGATGCGCGAACTCCATGTGCAAGTTGCGGTGGAACGCCGCTAAGTAGGCGGCGAACGGATCGGCGGCTGCATTGAGGGCCGTCGTATTGCCGGGTCGCACGCCCACGACGTAGTTCTCGATGGCCGCGCGGAATTCCTCCCAGCGCTTCTCGCGCCCAGCCCCCCGGCGCCTGGCCTCTTTCGGCATGCGATCTTGGGCCAACTGCTCGGCACCGAACGTCTGCTCGAAGGCGCGCCAGCTCACTTTGATGTTGGCGCCGGTGGCGGCGCCCGCAGGCCCGCGCGGTCCGGCGCCGGCCCTCGGGTTCGACGGCGCGAGCACGAACGTGCCCATCGGATCGCGCACGATCGTCTCGCTCGGCGGCAGCGGATTCGGCTCGGCCGCCTGGGGCCTTCCGGGACGCACCGGTTGGGGCGTCGGTTCGGCGGGCGCGGGCGGCCGGGGTGCGATCGGCTGGGGCGCGCGCTCGCGGGAGGCCATACGCTGTTCGCGCTCGTCGTGCGCGCCTTTTTCCGCGCCGCGCTCGTCCTCGTGGCTATCGCCGGCGTGCTCGGGACCAGCCGCCTGCGGCGCCGCAGCTTGCAGCGTCGGGTCGTTCTTGGTCTCGCTCGTGACCGAGGCGACGCTCTCCTCTTCCACCCGGCGATTTTCTTCGGCGAGGTACTTGGCGTCGGGCGGCGGCTCGACGTTGGGGTCATCGCTCTTTTGCGTGATGCTCTGCTTGCGCTCCTCGCGCTTCGGCTCGGGCAACGGTTGGGCGGCCGCTACCTTCTTTTGCTCCGGCTCGGGCTTGGGCTTTTCCTGCTCGCGCGGCGGCGGCTTGGCGGCTTCGGGCTCGGGCCGCTTGCGCTCCGGCTCAGGTTTCGCTGCGCGCTTTTCCGGCGCGGGCGGCGGCGCCGGGGTCGGTTCGCTCACCACGTCGAAGGTGATCGGCGGCTCGGCGGCCTTCTTCTGATCGCGCTCGAGCCGCTCGAAGTAATCCGCCAGCATACCGAGCCCCAGATAGGGGGGCATGTGCACGCCGATCGACGCCAGCAGCGCGAGCATCATCAGCAACGACTCGGGTCGCCGCATCCGCTCCGGAATGCTGCCGAGCGCATCGACCACGACGCGCAGCTTCGAAGGTGGGCCCCTGTCCGGCCCGCCCGCGGAGGCTCGCTCTCGTCCGTCTCGCTCGCGCACTTCCCCTCGCCTCGTGGTGCGGTCTACTCGTCGCGAGGGTCGTCGGGAGGGTAGGCCGCGCCTTGCCTGTCGTCAGGGTAGCGCAGGCGCACTTCCATAGCGAACCCCTCGAGCGCCCGCTCTAGTACTTGGCGCCGTTCCGGCTTGGGGAGCGTGCGAACACGCGCGCGCAGCCTCGCGAAGCTGCGGGCAAAATCACCGAAACGCGCGTCGAGCGCGCGGTCCAGCGCTTGCCTGAGGCGCCGTGCCAGTAGCGGAGCGCGCCCGCTCGTTGAGATCGCAATTTGTACCGGTCCTCGCACCACGGTGGAGACGAGGAAAAAGTCGGAGACCTCCGGCTGGTCGATCGCGCATAGCCAAAACCGGGAGCTGCTGGCGAGCGCGCGCAGCGCTCGCGCGCGCTCCGCATCCACCTCGGTCAGGAGCACGAGCGCCATGCCGAGCACGTCGCTCGCCAGAAACTCGCGCGCGAACCAGAGCACGCGCCCCGTGCGCGCGAGCGCCATGAGCTCGTCGGCCGCGCGTGCCGCCACGATCGTCACGCGCGCGCCGGCGGCCAGCAGCTTGGGTACCTTGTGTACGGCCTCGTCACCCGCTCCCACCACCAGCACGGCGCGATCGCGGAGCTGCAGCGCGACCGGAAAGGCGCTGCGCTCGGTCGTTGCGCGTGCGCGCGACGGAGCGCGCGGCTCCAGGCGCGAGGGAGAGGACGGCGACACCACGTTCGGCAATCTACCATTCGCGGCGCTGGACGCGCGCCCGCGCGTGTTTACTGAATCGTGTCGTAGCGCTGCTACACTCCAGCGCCATCCATCCGGAGGAGATGCATGCACCAAGGTGCTCTGGGAGACCTTTCGCTCAGCGCTGAGACCGTGGCGCTGCTCGAACGCTACGGCTTCGACCGCCAGACGTTCGAACGGCTCCAGCAACGGCTCGCGCGCGGGGAGGCGAGCGCCGCCCACAACCGGATCCGCGGCAAGGTCACGCCTCCGGCCCCGGACGACGTGCGCGCGCTTCCGCCGCTCGGCAGCCCCGCACGCAAGGCGCTGAGCGAGCGCGGCGAGCAGGCGATCC
>CAZYWR010000941.1:0-1728 GCA_964651185.1 uncultured Polyangiales bacterium | reverse complement strand
CGAACGGCTGTTGGAGCAGCTCGGCGCGCGCGCGCGCGATGTCCGGCGCGAGCGCGACGAAGTGCCCGGCGCGCGCGAGCGTTTGACCGACCACGGTGAGCACCTCGAGCTCGTCGTCCACGACGAGAACGCGCATGGACGGAGCGTACAGGTCGATCGAGGCGAGGTCAGGCGCGTTGAGCTTTCGTTGAGGTTGGGTTGTTAGCGTTACGGACGATGCACAGCGGTCGATCGCGATCCCTCCGGTGCTTCACCATGGCGGGCCGCCGCGCGCCTTTTCGTACGTGCGCGTGGCTGGTTGCGCTGAGTGTGAGCGCGCCGGTGCGGGCCGAGGAGCCGATCCCGGTGAGCTTGATGCAGGCGGCGAGCGAGGCGAGCGACCGCGCTCCGGACGTGCTGGCCGCGATCTCGCGCGCCCGCACCGCGCGCGACAGCGGCCCTGCGGCGTTCGCGACGCCGAATCCGCGGCTCACGCTCGGAACCACGAAAGACAGTGCCCGCGAAACTGTCCTTTTTTACGCGTTTCTGCCGTTCTTCGGCCGGCGGCAGGCCGCCGTGAAGACGACGGAGGCGCTCGCCGACGCGGCCGACGTCGGCATCGAGGTGGCGAGGCTCGACGCCCGCCTCGCTGTCGCGCTCGCCTGGATCGATCTCTGGGCCGCCCAACGTACGGCGCAAATCGCGGTCTCCTCACGCGCGCGCCGCGATCGCCTGCTGGAGATCGCGACCGAACGCTTCGAAGCGGGCGCCGTGCCGCGCCTCGACCAGATCCGCGCGCGCGCGGATGCGCTGCGCCAGCGGGCCGAGGTCGACGCGCTGCTCCCGCTGACGCGCGCCACGGCGGCGCAGCTTGCGCTCTTGCTTGCGCGCGACCCACAGAGCGCGCTGGAAGCTGAGGGGGCGCTTCCGCAGGTCGATCCCCCTGCTGCCGTGGAGGTGCTTTTGTCGAAGCTCCAAGGACATCCGGTGTACCTCGCCGCCCAGGCCTCGCTTCGGGCGGAGTGCGTCAGCGTGGCGGCGCAGCGGCGCCAGCTCTGGCCCTTCATCGGTGTCCAGGCGGGCGCCTCGCTCCACGAACGTTACCCCATCAACGGTGTGCCCGGCGGACCGACCAACGACGTGAACGCGGCTGTGCTCATGGAGTTTCCCGTGTACGGTGTCCCACAGCTCAAGCGTGCCCGCGCGGCCGAGCGCGCCGCGCGCGCCAACCTGGAGCTCGTGATGCAGCGGCTCGGCGCGGGTTTGGTGCAGGCCCACGCGCAGCTCGAAGCGGCCTCTCGGCGGGCGCAGTCCGCGCTGCGAGAGGTCGTGCCCGCCGCGCAAGAGATGTCCCAGCTCGCGCTCGAGGCGTACCACGAGGGAGGCGCCGACATGACCGCGGCGATCGCCAGCGAACAGGCGGACTTCGACGCGCAGCTCGCCGCCGTTCAAGCCGATGCCGAGCGCGCCCGGGCGAGCGCGCGGCTCGGTCACGCGCTGGGAGCACAGCCGTGACCGAAGCGCGCCGAGCACGTACGACGGCGAGCCACGGCGAGAGACCGGGCTGGACGCCGTCCATCCGCGCGAGATGCGCGCGAACGACCTTGTGCATGCTGCTGTCGGCGTTCACGAGCTGCGCGCGCGGCGCGGAAACGAAGTCCGCGGAACCTGCGCACAGGGCGCGCGTTCACTGCACCGCGGCACAGGTCGGCAGCGCGCCGGACGAGCACGTTCTGCGCGGGGTCGTCA
>CAZYWR010000940.1:0-1840 GCA_964651185.1 uncultured Polyangiales bacterium | reverse complement strand
GGCGCGCGCACGAGTACGAGCAGGAGCTCGCCGAGCTGGTGGCCGCGTTGGCGCTGGCGCGCGCGGTGGACGTCGTGCCCGAACACGCCGGGCCGTACAACCCGCTGCGCATCGCGAGCGAGCTGTTGACGCGCATGCGCGCGGTATCTCCGCTCTACCTGACGGCGCAGCTCAATCGGCTCGAGGAATTGGCTAGCCTGCTCGAGCTGCCCGAAGTGCCCGCACCCGCCGGGCCGGCCTTGCCGCGCAAGCGGCGCGGCGCGTTGAAAAAGGGCTCGTAACGCTGGGCCGGGGCGCGCGGACTTGGTGGGGCGTGGACGAGCTCGCCATTCTGCCCCGCCCGCGACTTCGGCAATTGCGCCGCGAGAAGTCAGCCTCTAGTTTCGGCGGCGTGAGAACCTTCATCCCCTGCAAGCCGCGTATTTCGCTCGCGCTCGCCTTCGGGCTATCGCTGACGATCTCTCCGCTCGCCGCCTCGGGCCAAAGCACCGGCACGAGCGCGAGTCCTCCTCCGCAGCCTGGTGCCGACGACACGAGCACGCAGGGCGTGGAGACCTTCGACCTCGAACGCGCGCTGCTCAGCCCCGATCGCGGTCTGACCTCAGACGAAGCGGGGAAACGCGCCGTGGCGCGCTCGCCGCAAATCGCGAGCTCCGAGGCGGCGGCAGCGAGCGCGCACTGGGACGAGCGGGTGCAGTCGTCGGCCTTCCTGCCGCAGGTGTCCGCGTACGGCACGTACAAGCGCATCAACAAGGTCATCAACAACATCGGCGGTAGTTTCAATCCCGCGACGCTCACACCGCTGGTGGACAGCGTCCAGGATCCGGCGGCGAGACAGCTCTTCGAGGGCTTTCTAAGTAGCTTCAGCAACCCCTCGAGCTTCACCCAGCCGGTGAACAACTACATCCTCGGCGCGACCTTGCGCATCCCGGTGAGCGACATGTTTCTGCGCACCTTGCCGTCCTACAAGGCATCGGGAGCGATCGCGAACGCGCGCGAGATCGAGATCGAGACGCGCACCGCGAGCGTCGACCTGCAGGCGCGCGAGGCGTTCTACACGTACGCGCGCGCGCTGGCGACGCAGCTCGTGGCCGAGCAAGCGCTCAAGCAGGCGGAAGCCCAGGCCGCGCAGGCCAAGCTGTTCGTCGACGCGGGCACCGCGCCGCCAGTCGACTTCATGACCGCGACCGCGCGCGTCGAGTCGATGCGCAGCGCGCTCGAGCGCTCGCGCGGCGTGGTCGCAGTCGCACGCAATACGCTCGCGGTGTTGACGGGCGCGGACCCTGGCGAAGTCGCGGCCATCCGCGAGCGCGTGACCGAGCTGCCGCAGCCTCCCACCGGCACGATCGACGAGCTGCTCACGCGCGCGTTCGATCGCCGGCCCGAGCTGCGCGCGCTGCGCAAGCTGGTGGGCGCCAGCGAGCACCTCAAGACCGCCGAGCGCAACGGCGCCTTGCCGACCGTCACGGTCGACGGCAACACGCTCTATTCCGAACCCAACCCGCGCTACATCCCGGTCAACCGCGACAAGTTCAAGAACAGCTGGGAGATCGGCGCCACGTTGAGCTGGAGTCCGAATAACTCCGTCGTCGGCTACCAGCGTTCGCAGCGCGCCTCCGCAGAGCTGCAGCGCGCGCGCGCGGACTTGGCCACCTTCGAAGACAACGTGCGCATCGAAGTGGTCCAGGCCTATGAGGATTACCACGCGGCGGACGCGGCCGCGCACGCCTCCGAAGCGCAGCAAAAAGCGGCGGAAGAGACCTATCGCGTACGCCTCGCGACGTACCGCGTGGGCGCCGGCGTCCAGATCGATCTTTTGGCCGCCGATCTCGCGCTCACC
>CAZYWR010000939.1:0-2355 GCA_964651185.1 uncultured Polyangiales bacterium | reverse complement strand
CCGACAAAACGTACCTTCTTCATTGGACCGGCCTCCCGCTGCGGCACTGCGCCGCTTCGCCTTGCAGCTCGGCAGCGTAACCCGCGCTTGTGCGTGAGCGTCGGTCCAACCATCTTGTCTACTGCGTCACATCCCGCTACTGCGGGCGCCGATCCACCACTTTTGCCGGCGCGTGCTCATTCCGCGGTACTTCAGTACCGCTCCATTCCGCGCCACGCCGGCAAAGCGGCGCCTCGACGTCCTCGCTACGCGGTCTGTGACGCAGTAGTGCTAAGCGTTCGGTGTGGAGGCCGATCTGGGTTACGCCGAGACCCTTGAGCTGCTCGAGCGGCTCGGGCCCCTTGCGAGCGGGCTGGTGCTGGTGGGTGGCCAGGCCGTGAACTTCTGGGTGCAGACGTACCTTTCCCGCTCGCATGCGCTGCTCGCCGAGGTGCCATTCACGAGCAAGGACGTGGACTTCTGCGGCAGTGCGCGCGCAGCACAGCTTTGCGCCCGTGCCCTGGGCGGCACGTGCAATGTGCCTCGACTTGATGACGTCACTCCCTGCACCGGCATTGTGCAGTACGTCGATCAGTTTTCCCGACGACTCACGCTCGACTTTCTGGGGGCTCCGTTCGGACTCGACTCTCGAGAGGTAAGCGAGATGGCGATCACCTTCGAAGAGCAGACCGCGCGGGGACCCCTCGAGCTCAAGGTCATGCATCCCGTCCACGTGCTCGAAAGCCGGGCCAGCAACGTGAATGGGCTTCCAGGGTACCGCTCGCCCAACGGCTTGAAGCAGCTTCGGGCCGCGGTTGTGTGCGCGCAGGAGTTCGCGCGAGACCTGCTCGACGATGGGCGCATCCGCGACGTGCTGCGCCTGAACGAGCGAGTGTTCCGGTTCGCCACGCGGCAACACGGTATCGGCGTGTGGCTGCGCGATGGCATATCAGTGTTCGATGCGGTCTTGCGTGATCCACGGCTGCCCACGGCCTTCGAAACCGTGCGCTATCCGCAGATGCTGCGCGAGCTCGAGCAGCGTCGGGCATAGGGTCGCGCCATCGTCGGATGGCAAGCCTCTCTGCCGCGCTTTTCCGGCCCGATCGCGTACAGGAAGGGGCACGCGTGAGCGCGGAAATTGGGAACAGGCCTAGTCGAACACGACCGTCTTGTTGCCGTATACGAGGATGCGATCTTCGCAGTGCCATTTGACCGCGCGCGCGAGCGCTACCTTCTCCAGGTCGCGGCCTTTGCGCACGAGATCTTCGATCGAGTCGCGGTGCGAGGCGCGGATCACGTCCTGCTCGATGATCGGGCCTTCGTCCAGATCGCTCGTGGCGTAGTGCGCGGTCGCGCCGATCAGCTTGACCCCGCGCTCGTACGCGCGGTGATAGGGCTTGCTGCCGACGAACGCGGGTAAGAACGAGTGATGGATGTTGATGATGCGGTTCGCGTAGCGCGCCGTGAACGCCGGGCTCAGGATCTGCATGTAACGCGCGAGCACCACCAGATCGATGTGCTCCTCGTCGAGCAGCGCCCGCTGGGCTTGCTCCTGCGCGAGCTTGTTTTCCGCATCCATCGCGAACACGTGGAAGGGCACGCCGAACTGCTCGGCCACGTACCCGAGGTCCGGGTGGTTGCTCACGATCAACGCGAAGTCGCAAGAGAGCTCGCCCGCGCGGTGGCGCAACAACAGATCGTACAAGCAGTGATCGTACTTGGACACGAAGATGGCCGCGCGCTTGCGCTGGCTCTCGTACAGAAGCCGCCAGCTCAGCGCGAAGCGCTCGGCGACGTCGCGGATGCCGTGCTCGAGCGTGACGCGATCGGTGTGCAGCTCGCGCATGTCGAAGCGGATGCGCTGAAAGAACATGCCGGCGAGCTGATCCGTGTGCTGGTCGGCGTCGATGATGTTGCAGCCGTGGCCGTACAGGAGCTGCGCGAGCGCCGCGACCAGGCCCTTGCGATCCGGGCAGCTCACGAGCAACGTCGCGAGCTCGCTCGCGATGCTCATCGCGCCGGGCCGCGCGTGCGCGCGCGTCGCGTGCGCACCGCGTCCGCAAGGTCTTCGAGCACCGGCACCGTCTCCTCCCAGGCGAGGCAAGCGTCGGTGATGCTCTGGCCATAGGTCGCAGGCTGGCCCGGCTTGTAATCCTGCCGACCTTCGACCAAATGGCTCTCGATCATGATGCCGAACACGCGCGTCTCGCCCGCGCGCACGTAGTCGGCGACGGCGTGGGCGACCTTGGGTTGGTTGCGATGGTCCTTGCTGCTGTTGCCGTGGCTCGCGTCGATCATCATGCGCGGCGGCTGGTTCTGGCTCTCGAGCACGCGCGCGTACCTGGCGACGTGCTCGGCGTCGTAGTTGGGGCCGCC
>CAZYWR010000938.1:0-5054 GCA_964651185.1 uncultured Polyangiales bacterium | reverse complement strand
CCATCAAGAGCTTCGATCCCGACACCCAGCGGACACTCCGTGAGCTCGACCATCTCTTCATTCATCCCGCGCGGCAGACGCTCTCCGATCCCGAAACGCGCCGCCGCGTGCGCGAGCGCGTGAGCGAGTTGTGCGACTCGTTCAACATGCCGACGAAGCGCCGCAACGAGCTGCTCGACGAGCTCGAGAGCGGGCGCAGCGTGCTCGGCGCCGACGCGCTCTTGCCGGCGTATTACGGACGGCTCGAGACCTTGTTCGACTACCTGCCGGGGGAGTTGCGCTGCGTGGTCGTGGACCCTACGGCCGTGGCTAGCGCGGCGCGCGAAGAGCTTGAGCGCGCCCACGCCGACCGCAGCGCGCACGCGGCGAATGCGCCCGCGTACGAGGTCGCCCAGCTCTACAGCTCGAGCCACGAATTGCGGGCGGCCCTCGACGCTCATCGCATCGCCTCGGTGCATGCGCTGGCGATCGCGGGCGCACCTACAGACGAAGAGTCGCCGCTCGCCGATTTGGAGGCCGCGCGCGCCGAAGACGTTTGCGCGCTCGGCGGCGAGGACCACGCCGGCTTGCTCGCGCGCCTCAAGCAGCAGCGCAAAGAGGGGGCGCGCTTCGAGGCGCTGGCGCCGCTCGCGCACGCGCTGCGCAGCTTCCTCGACAGCGGCCTACGCGTGCTGTTGACGGTGCGCACGCGCACGCAGGGCGACCGGATCGCCGGCCTTTTGCGCGGCTACGGGCTCGAGCCCGCGCGCACTGGTCGTGCGCGCGCCGCCGCTGAACCGAGCGAGCGCGAAGCGCGCGCTCCTGCGCGCGAGCTCGGCATCGAGGGCTTCTCGCCCGAGCGGCTGCGCGAACCGGTGAGTGGCAAGGTGCAGGTGGTGCTCGGGGAGCTCTCGCGCGGCTTCGTGCTGGCGACCGCGGGCCTCGCCTGCGTGACCGAGGCCGAGGTGTTCGGCGACAAGTCCGCCCCGCGCGCGACCAGAAAAGCACAGCGCAGCAAGAGCGAGGCGTTTCTCGACGACCTGAGCGCGTTGGCGGTCGGCGATTACGTGGTGCACGTCGAGCACGGCATTGGCCGCTATCTGGGGCTCGAAAAGAAGCAGGTCCCGCTCTCGCGCTACGAAGAGCTGCAAGGCATGAAGCCGGTCCAGGTCGAGGTGCTCGTCGTCGAGTACCTCGGGGGCAAGCTGTATCTGCCCGACACGCGCCTCAACCAGATCCAAAAGTATTCGGGCGCGGAGGGCAAGGCGCCCAAGCTCGACAAGCTGGGCGGCCAGACCTTCAGCAAGACCAAAGCGCGCGTGCGCGACGAGGTCAAGCAGCTCGCCGATGACTTGTTGAAGCTGTACGCCCAACGCGCGGCCGCGGAGCGCCCCCCGCTGCCGCCCGAAGACCGCGCGTACGCCGAGTTCGAAGCCAGCTTCGAATTCGACGAGACCCCCGATCAAACGCGCGCCATCAGCGACGTGATGGACGATCTATCGGCGAAGCGCGCGATGGATCGCGTGGTGTGCGGCGACGTCGGCTTCGGCAAGACCGAGGTCGCGATGCGCGCCGCGTTTCGGGTCGCGATGGCCGGGCGCCAGGTCGCGGTGCTCTGTCCGACCACGGTGCTCGCGCAGCAGCATACGAACTCGTTCAGCCAGCGCATGGCCGGATATCCTCTGCGCATCGCGCAGCTCTCGCGCTTCGTGACCAAAGAGGAGCAGGCCAAGACGCTCGCCGCGCTCAAAGAGGGCAAGATCGACGTCTTGATCGGGACGCATCGACTGCTGTCGAAAGACGTGCACTTCAAGCAGCTCGGGCTGCTCGTGGTCGATGAGGAGCAGCGCTTCGGGGTCGCGCACAAAGAGCGCATCAAGGCGCTGCGCGCCGCGGTCGACGTGTTGACGCTGAGCGCGACGCCGATCCCGCGCACGCTGCAGATGGCCATCTCGGGTTTGCGGGACCTATCGCTCATCACCACGCCGCCGATCGATCGGCGCGCCGTGCGCACGTTCGTCACGCGCTGGGATCCGCACGTCCTGCGCGAGGCGATCCGGCGCGAGCTCACGCGCGGCGGGCAGGCCTTCGTGGTCCACAACCGCATCGAGTCGCTCGCCGAGCGGGCTGCGCGCATCCGGGATCTCGTGCCCGAGGCGCGCATTGCCACCGCGCACGGACAGATGCACGAGGCCGCGCTCGAACGGGTCATGGCAGACTTCGTGGCGGGGCGCTTCGACGTGCTGTGCTCGACCGCCATCATCGAGAGCGGGCTCGACATCCCGCGCGCCAACACGATGTTGATCGACCAGGCCGACCGCTACGGCCTGGCGCAGCTCTATCAGCTGCGCGGACGCGTGGGCCGCTCCAAGGAGCGCGCCTATTGCTATCTGATCACGCCGCCGCCCAACGCGCTCAGCGACGAAGCGCGGCAGCGCATCGCCGCGCTCGAACGCTTCACCGAGCTCGGCGCCGGGTTCAAGGTCGCGTCGCTCGATCTCGAGCTGCGCGGCGCCGGCGACGTGCTGGGCGCCGAGCAGAGCGGCACGGTCAGCGCGGTCGGCTTCGACCTGTTCCTGAGCATGCTGGAAGAGGCGGTCGCCGAGCTGCGCGGCGCTCCCGTGGCGCACGACGTAGATCCCGAGCTGAACCTGGAGACGCCGCTGCTCCTGCCCGACGACTACGTCGACGACATCGGAGTGAGGCTTTCGCTCTACAAGCGCTTCGCGAGCGCGAGCACGGAGAGCGAGGTGGAGGCGATCGCCGAAGAGATGGAGGATCGCTTCGGGCCTGCGCCCGACGCCGCGCGCACGTTCGTGCGCGCCATGGCGCTCAAACCGGAGTTACGCCGGCTGCGCGCGCTCGGCTGCGAAGCGTCGCGCACGCGGGTCGTGCTGCACCTCGCGGAAGACTCGCCCATCGACCTCGCCAAGCTGGTGGCCCTGGTGACCCTAGAGCGCGGGCGCATCAAGCTCACGCCGGACCGCAAGCTCAGCGCCCGCTTCGACGAAGCGGACGAAGGCGACGCGATCGATCGCGTGCAGCGCTTTCTGCAGGAGCTCACACCGCTCGCACCTTAGCCTCAATTCGGGCGCTCCTCGATGATACGCACGAAGAAGGAGCGGGCCTCCCCGCAGGCGCGGCAGCGGACCCTCACGACGCGCAGGAGACCGCTCGCGGCCGGTAGCGCCCCGTGCTCCTCGCTGCGGACCGCCCCGCCGCAGCGCAGGCACGGCTCGGCCTCGGCGCGCAGCTCGACCACGGAAGCGGAGCTCACCGCGAGCGGCCGCTCGGGGCTGCCGCCAGCCTCCATGCGTGCGAGCTCTCGGCGTGCCGCGAGCAGCTTCTCCTGCTGGCGCTCGCGTTCGCGCTCCAGCGTGCGCGAGCGGACTGCGCGCTTCTTCTTGGTCGGCTTCTTGGCCAAAGCGCAGGGCAGGATAGTACGACCCACGCCGCGCCCGCTCGGACTTTGCAGACGTGCCCGGTTGGCGTGGACGGGCGCGCCTTGCCATACCTAACCTCATGAGCGCGACGCCACTCCTCGAGGCGCTGTTCGAAGCCGACCGTAAGCTGCGCGAAGCGGAGCGAAACCTGCTCGCGCAGAGCGCCCAGGACGAGCTCGACCGCGCGCTGGCGGAGGCGACCGAGCAGGCGCTCAAGCCCGAACGCAGCGGCAGCGAAGCGAGTGCAAGCCAACGCGAGCGAGATGACGAGGTCGAGGCGGCAGCGCGACTCGTGCGTTTGGCCGATTTGTGCGCGCAAGTGCAGGGCCCGCGCAGCGCCGATACCCTGCTGCGCATCTTGAACCATCCTGCCCCCGAGGTGCGGGTCGCGGCGGGCGAGGCGCTGCGCGACTTTGCCTACGACCGCTACGCGGAGGTCGCGCGCGCCATCGAGCGCGCCATCGAGCGCAAGCTCCCGGGCCCCGCGCTCCAGGAGGTGCCGTGGATCCTGGCGGAGGTGGGCGAGCCGAGCGCGTTGCCGCTGATCGGGCGCATGCTCTCCCATCCCGATGTCGACGTGATCGCGTCCGCGATCGAGGCGCTCAGCGAGCTCGGCGAGCCGGACGGGATCTCGCTGCTCGAGCCGCTCGCGAAAGACGCGCGGGTCGTGACGCTCGAAGAGGACGAGGCCGGCTATACGACGACGTTAGGAGAGCTCGCGCGCGAGGCCATCACCGAGCTCGAGGCACGGTAAGGTCGTGCGACGCACTTGGCTCATCACCGGAGCCGCCAGCGGCATCGGCCGCGAAATCGCGTCGCAGCTGGCGCGGCGCGGCGAACAGCTCGTGCTCTGGGATCGCGATGCCGAACGGCTCGAGCGCACCGCGTCGCTGCTCGGCCCAGCGGTGCGCCACGTGGAGGTGGTCGACGTGGTGAGCGCAGACGCCACGCGCGAGAGCGCCGCCCGCGCCGTGGACGCCGCCGGCCTCATTTCGCGCGCGATCCACTGCGCCGGCATCCTGCGCGCGGGCTCGAGCCTGAGCATGTCCGCGACTGACTACCGCGCACAGATCGAGGTCAACTTCCTCGGCACGGTGCACGTCACGCGCGCGCTCATGCCCGCGCTGATCGAGGCAGGCAAGCATCAGGGCCCAGCGCAGCTGGTCTTGTTGGCGAGCATCGCGGGGCTGCGCGGCATCCCTACGCTCGCAGGCTACTCGGCCAGCAAACACGCGGTGATCGGCTTCGCACAGGCGCTGCGCGACGAGCTCTACGATCAGCCGGTCCAGATCCGGGTGGTCTGTCCGCCGCCGGTGGCCACGCCCATGCTCACCAACCTGCCGGAGCTGCCGCCCGTGTTTCGGCTCTCGCCGCCGCAGCCCGTGGACCAGATCGCGAGCGCCATCCTGCGCGGCTTGGAGAGGCATCGCTGGCTCGTGCTGCTCGACGTGCCGAGCCGGCTTTTGTGGGGCAGCCAGCGCGTCTTGCCGGGCGCGCTCGATCTCGCGCTGCGCTGGGCGAGCCGGCGCGGGTCGGCTGGTAAGCTGACCGGGTGAGCGATTCGCTGCCAGCGCTGTGTCGGCTGTTCGAGCGCGGTCCCGTCGCGGTGCTCACGGGGGCGGGCATCAGCAC
>CAZYWR010000937.1:0-5455 GCA_964651185.1 uncultured Polyangiales bacterium | reverse complement strand
ACCGCATTGGTCAGCTTGGCGAGGCGCTCGCCGCGCTTGGCCTTCACCAGCGCCACGGTCTCCTGCACGATCGCGAACGAAGGCACTCGGTCGAGCGCGAGTGCCTGGTACGTCGCCGCGCGCAGCGCCGCCCACGTGAACGGCTCGGGTCGCCCGCGCGCCAGGTGCGCGTCTAGACGCGCGTCGATCGCCGGCAGCATGCGCAGCGCGCCGTACACGATCTCGGTGGCCAAGCGCGCGTCGCGCGGCGAGAGTCCCGCGCTCGCGAGCTCCGCGTCGAGCGCGCGCGCCGCGTAAGCGCCGTCGCTCGCCACGCGCTGGAGCACCGCGGTCGCCACGCCGCGCGCGCTCGTGAGCGGCGGCCTCTTGTCTTGCGCCCGCGCCATGTTCAATCTTGGCGCGCGGCGCTGTGGAAGATCTGCGGCCATTGCCGCTCCACGTCGTTTTTGAACGCGAACACCATCAACAAGATGAGCAGCGTCAGCCCTGCCAGCGACGCGTACTCGCGCAAGCGCGCGCTGATCGGCTTGCGCGTCACCAGCTCGACCAAGAAGAAGAGCAGGTGCCCGCCGTCGAGCAGGGGAATCGGCATGAGATTGATGAGACCCAAATTGACGCTGATGAAACCCATCAGGAAGAGGTAATTGACGGCGCCCTCCCGGGCCGCTTCGCCGGCGGCGTCGAAGATGGTCAGCGGTCCGCCGATCGACTTCATGCTCAGCCGCCCCTGGAACAGCCGGACGAACGAGACCGCGGTCAGCTCGACCACCTCGCGCGTGGCCCGAAACGCCTCGCGCCACGCGTAGCCGAGCGGATTGGGGTTGGCGATCTCCGCGAACGGCACGGTCGGTTGCCAGCGGCGCAGCGCGATGGTGTAGCGGTCGCGCGCCTCGTATTCGCCGTCACGCTGGCGCGCGAGGGCGTAGCGCAAGGAGATCTCTTCGCCCGCGCGACGAACCACGAGCGCATGCATTTTGCCTCCACCCGCCTCGAGCTCCTCGAGAAACGAGCTGAAGTGCCGGATCGGCTGGCCGTCCAGGGCGAGCAGGCGATCGCCGACTGCGAGCCCGGCCTTGGCCTCCGCCGAGCCCTTGAGCACCTGCGTGACGTACAGATCTGCAGGTTCGAGCCCGGCGCGCTCGCGCCCTGGAGCGCTGCCCGGTTTGGGCATGAGCGTCGCGACCCGCGGCGCGTACACCGAGACGCCGAGCAGCGCACCGAGTGCACCTTCGACCCGCTCGGGCCGCAGCAGGGTCACGGGCACGAGCGAGCCCCGGTTTCCATCGAGCACGCGCTCGAGCTCGCCCCAACGCTCGGTGCGTTTGCCCGCCGCGGAGACAATCCAGTCGAAGGTCTCGATGCCTGCCTCCGCCGCAGCCGCGTGCGGAGACATCACGCCGACCACCGAGAGCGGTTCGTTGACCGAAACGCCGATGCGCCCGACCTCCTCGGACAGATCGAGCGGGCGTTGCACGCGCTTGGCTACGGGCGTGATCGGCCGCGTAATGGTCTCGCCGTCACGCTCGATCGTGAAGCGCAACGTTTGGCCCGGCCGTTCGCTGACGATGCGCGTGAGGTCGTAAAACGTGGCGACGGGCTCACCGTCGATCGCCGTGATCCGGTCGCCGGGCTCGAGCTTGCCGTCGGCAGGCTGGCCCGGGAAGACGTCGCCGACCAACGCGGGCGAAAGCTCTCGGGTACCGAGGAACACGAAGAAGTACAGGAGCAGCGGGAAGATCAGGTTCATCAGCGGACCCGCGAACACGATCACCACGCGCCGCCACACCGGCTGGGTGTGGAAGGCTTGCGGTTCGTCCTCGGGGCGCACCTGCTCGTGTGGGTTCTCACCCAGCATGCGCACGTAACCGCCGAGCGGGAGCGCGGCGATCACGTAGTCCGTGCCGCCACGCGTGAAGCCCGCCACACGCGGCCCGAAGCCCAAGCTGAAGGTGAGCACGCGGACCCCGAACAACTTCGCCCATACGAAGTGCCCTGACTCGTGCACGAAGATGAGCACGCCGACGAGCACGGTGAAGTAGACGAGATCCATCGGAGAAGCAGGGTAGCACCCATGCTCGTACGGGTATAATGGCGGGGCGATGCCGAGCGAGTATCGAGCGTTGGTGGCCAAGGTGGGCGCGTTCACCGAGGCCGCGGGCAGAGATGGCGCGCGGCGACGCGGCCAGCTGGCATGCAGGGCGGGTTGCGCGAGCTGCTGCCACGTGTGGCTGCGCGTGAGCGCGGTCGAAGCAGACGAAGTGAGCCGGGCCTTGGCACGTCTTCCCGCCGCAGAGCGAGCACGTGTACGGGCGCGCGGACAACGCGAGCTCGCGCGCGAGCGCGCGGCCGAGCAGGAATGCGGAGATTCGCACCAACGCGGCGAGCGCGTGGAGAGCGAGCGCGGCGCACCGACGGACGACCCGAGCGACGAGCCGCGCGAAGCCGCGCCGCCCCGCTGCGCGCTCCTCGACGACGAAGGCCGATGCACCGTGTATGAAGCGCGGCCGCTCGTGTGTCGCACCCAAGGTCACGCCCTACGCTATCCGGTCGGATACGTTCCGATCTCAGCCGTCAGGCGCAAGCTCGCCGAGGGCGACGTCACGTGGTGTCCGCTCAACTATCGCGACGCTCCACCGAACGCCGGCGACGTGCTCGACGCAGAGCGGGTAGACGAGATCCTCGCGGTGGTCGCCGAGCGTTATACGCGCGCCCGGGGCCTCGACTCCGGACAGCGACATGCTTTGAGCGCGCTTGCCGCCGAACACGATATGCTAATTGACTGTTAGCTCGCCATCACGAGCTCGCAGGCGATCGCCGCTAGCGAGCGATTCGGAATGTGCGCGAGAGTACCGAGATCGCGATGACCCAAGCGAGCGACAGGACCCAGCGTGCCGCGACGCAGCTCGCGGACGGTAGCCGTATCGAGCTGACGCTCACGCCTGCCGCAGCGCGTGGGACGGTCGACCTCGCGCGGCTGCTCGAGGTGGTGAAGAGCGAGCTCGCGCTGCTCGAGCGACCCAAAGAGCTCGGCCCGAGTTATCGCGGCCTGGTGGGGCGCAGCCCGGCCATGCAGGCGCTGTTTCGTATGGTGGAAAAGGTCGCGCCCACCAACGCCACCGTGCTCATCACGGGCGAAAACGGCACGGGCAAGGAGCTGGTCGCGCGCCCCATCCATAACGGCTCGGCGCGCGCCAACGCCCCGTTCGTGGCAGCCACCTGCAGCGCCTTCAACGACAACTTGCTCGAGAGCGAGCTGTTCGGCCACCGGCGCGGCGCGTTCACGGGCGCCACCTTCGACAAGCGCGGGCTGTTCGAAGAGGCGGACGGCGGCACCTTCCTGCTCGACGAGGTCGGCGACATGACGCCGGCGCTGCAGGTCAAGCTCTTGCGCGTGCTGCAGGAGGGCACCTTCCTGCCCGTCGGCGGCACGCAGACCAAAAAGGTCGACGTGCGCATCATCGCCGCGACCAACCGCGACCTCGGCGCCATGGTCAAGCAGGGCCGCTTCCGCGAAGACCTGTACTACCGACTGCACGTGGTGGCGCTGCGCATGCCGCCCTTGCGTGAGCGAGGGGACGACGTGCCGCGGCTGATCGAATACTTCTTGCAGCGGCTCGGCGAACGCCATGGCCGCATCAAGGCGCTCGATCCGCTCACCTACGAGAAGCTCAAGGCGCATCGCTGGCCCGGCAACGTGCGCGAGCTGCAGAATGAGATCGAGCGCATCTGGGTGCTCTCGGGCGACGAGCGTGTGATCGGGCCCGAGCACTTGAGCCGCACCTTGAGCGCGGTGGCTCCGCGCGAGAGCATCTTCCCGCTCGAGGCGAGCCCCGTCGACTCCGGTCAGGTCGAGGCTGTGGAGAGCGTGGACGAGCCGCTGCACGTCTCGCTCGAGCGCGTCGAGCGGCAGATCATCGAGCGCGCGCTCAACAAGGTGAACGGCAACCGGACGCGCGCGGCCCAGGCGCTCGGCGTGAGCCGGCGCAATCTGATCCGCAAGCTGCAGCAGCTCGGCCTGTCGGGGGGCGACGACATCGACGTCAGCGAAGGCTGAGCTCATCGGCGCCGCGCGCTCTCACCGAGCTCGCCCGAGGTGCCGGGGCGCGGGTCGGCGAGGCAAAAGTGTGGCATCTCCCTCGAGAGTCTATGTCGACGGCCCCGGAAGCAACGGGCTCCGCGCCCGCCGTGCTCGTGTGCGGGCTCGGCCAGCTCGGCCGGGCCGTGCTGGTAGCGCTGCGCGGCTACCGTGTGCCGGTGCGCGCGGTGGAGCTGCTCCCGAACGAGGAGCTCAGCGAGCCGCTGGACCGCATCACGCACGGCGACTTTCGCCATCCGGACGTACTGCGCGCGGCGGGCATCGCCGACTGTCGATCGATTCTGCTTTTGGCGGGCGATCCGAAGGTGAACATGCAAGGGGCGCTCACCGCGCGCCATCTACAGCCGGGCATCCGGGTGGTGGTACGCGCCGACGAACAGAGCCGCTACGCGCTGCTGCGCGCGAGCCTCGCCGATATCGTCGCTTATGAGCCGCATCGCCTCGCGGCAGCCACCCTGGGTCTGGCCGCGCTCGACAGCGAAGTGCGCGCGCATTTCGAGCTCGATGATCAGCTGTTTCAAGTCGTGGAGCACGAAGTGACCGCGCACGACCCGTTTCGTGGGCGGCTCCTATCGGAGCTGGAGACTCCGCGACTGCGCGTGCTTTGTCGCATCCGCGCGGCCGAACCGCAGCGCCGTCAGGTCAGTCTGCAACGCGAGCAGCCGGAGCTCCCCATCGCGGCGGGGGACCGCCTGTTCTTGTTCGGCGCGCGCGTGACGGGGGAGCCCGATCTGAGCAGCGAGGACGCGCCGAGCCTCGGCGCCGTCGCGCGCCAGAGGCTGCGCCGCCTCGCTGCCGAGCTGCGCGAGCGCGGTCTTCGTCCCACGAGCCAAGGCGCGCGCGTCGCTGTCGCCGGCTTCGGCGCGATCGCCTTTCTGCTCTTGTTCGCGCTGGTCTTGTTTCACCACGCGCAGCCGGCGACGAGCTTCGGCGAGATGCTGCGCACCTCTTTGCTCATTCTGCTCTCGAACGGCCACCTCGCAGACGTCTTCCCGAACTTCGACGCGCTCCCGCGCGCGCTGCGCTGGGCGGAGCTGGTGTTGAGCGTGTCCGGAACGGTGCTGACCGCCGTCCTTTACGCGCTGCTCACCGACAGCTTACTGAGCGCGCGTTTTCAGCTCGCGCGCCGGCCCGACGTGCCTGCGCGCGGTCACGTGATCATCGCCGGCCTCGGGCGCACCGGGCGGCAGACCGCGCGCTTCCTCGCCCAGCTGCGCGTTCCCACGGTCGCCATCGAACGCAATCCAATCGAGCGCGAGGTGATGCCCGACCTGCCGCTCATTCGCGCCAACGCCACGGAGCCCGAGACGTTCACGCGCGCGCGCATCAGCCACGCCGACGGCGTCGTCGCCGCCACGA
>CAZYWR010000936.1:0-7854 GCA_964651185.1 uncultured Polyangiales bacterium | reverse complement strand
CGCGCGCTCGCCGCGCTCGCTCCGCACGAGCTCGAGTGGGTGTGCGAGCTGTCTCCGCTCGCGCCCCTCTACTTCCTGCCGACGCGTCCCTTCGTCCACGCGCTCGCCCGCGAGATCGCGCGGCTCGGTGCGCGTCGCGTGCTCGAGGTAGCGGCCGGCGACGGCTTTCTCTCGCGCTGCCTGCGTGCGGCGAGCCCCGAGATCGAGCTTACCGCGAGCGATTCTGGGGCGTGGCGCAGGCCGAGCGCGCGCATGAGCGCTCGCGAGCGGCGTCTGCTGAGGCGCGCGTCGGTCCCCGGGCTCGAGCTCGGGGCGGACGTACGGCGGCTCAGCGCCCAGCGCGCGGTGCGGCAGGTCGCGCCCGACCTCGTGCTGTGCGCCTGGCTTCCGCCGGGCCACCTGCTCGACCAGCTCATTCGCGGCCCCGTCCGCCACGTGCTCGAGCTCGGCGCCGGTGGCGGCGTCACCGCGAGCGCCTACAGCTGGCGCTTCCATCACGAGTTTCTCGAGGGCCCGCTCGAGCGCTACGCCCGCTGCCGCCTCGACGCGGACCCCGCGCGCACGCTCCACACCCGCGCCACCTTGTACTTCGGCGCGCGCCATCCCGAGTTTTTCGAGGAGCGCGTGCGGCCGGGCGACTGGCTCTGGCAGTTCCGCGCTCGACGTCGTACGCCGCGCGCGGGCCGCAGCTAGGTTACGTGCATGCCCGGCCTCTGCGCGCCCGACTCGGGGCCGTGCACATCGGAACGCGCGCCACGCGCGCGTTCGACAACATCTCCAAGGTCGAGGTCCCGTTTCACGGCTTCGTCTTCTCCGGGCCCGAGCTGTAGCCTTGGTCGCGCTCGAGTTCGTCCTGCGCATCGGTGCTGCGTAGGGACGGTGCCCAACCATGTCGCGTCGCGACACGTCAGCGCGCGCCTTCCCGCGGACGGCGCAGTAATGCGCTGCGCGCGCCGCGCGGAAATCGCACCTGGCAGGAGTAGGGCGGCGTCGCCGAACTCGTGGGGCCGATAATGCCGTTCGCGTGCCAGATCGTTGGCGCGAGTGAGCGTGTCGGCGTCTGCAAAGGCCGACAGCAGACGATAGTGGCTTTCGCCGGGCGCGTGGATGCCGGTCAACAGGCCTGACACGACGGCGCGCCGCGTCGTGCGATCCAACGTGAGCTCGGCGAACGCGGTGCCTGCGCGCGGCGTGCCATGACGCTGCGCCGAATCTTCCAGCGCTCGTACCACGCTCGTCCCGACGGCTACCACGCGCCCGTCGCGCGCGAGCGTGTCCGAGATTGCGCGCACCGTCTCCGCAGGTAGCTCGTAGCGCTCCGGCAGCGGGAGCGCTGCATCGAGCGCAGGATCGCCGGTCGCGCTCAGGCCGGCGGCGTGCGTCACGCGCGCGATGCGTACGCCGTGCTGCCGAAGGGCGAGCAAGAGCGCGCCATTCAAAGGGCGTGCGGCCGAAGGCATCTCGACCGCCCATGGGCGGCTCGCGAACACGTTCTGCACGTCCCAGAGCGCCAGCGGCGCCTCGGCGTAGCTGTACTGCACAGGTCGCCCGGCTCGATACAGGAGCGCGAGGCGGGCGCGCCGATCCCCGGGCCAGCGCAGCTCGACCAAGCGCGGCGAGAGCGACGAACGTGCGGCGACCACCAGGCGCTCGGAGCCGACCGTGATCGCCTCTCCCGGCGCGAGCACGGGCGGAGGTGCGCGCCGCTCCGTGGGCGTATGATAATCGCCGCGTCCGAAGAGCACCGCGCGCGTGGTCTGTCGGTAAGGTCCTTCGAGCAGTCTTACCTCGACGGGTTCGCCGCGTTCACTGCGACCGGACAGCGACGCGGGTAAGGTGGCTGCGTCGTTCACCACGAGCAGATCGCGCGCGTCGAGCAGCTCGGGCAGGCGCGAGACGTCGCTCTCGCCGAGCTCGCGACTGTGTGTGTCGACCACCAGCAATCGCGTGGCTGCAGGTTCGTGGCTCATCGCTGCGCCTCCTGCGCCCGCTCTGGCGCGCGCTCCTCGCCCGCTTCGCTCGCGCGCACGCGCGCGCCGCTCGGATAGCGCGTGGAGTCCCCGAAGATCGTGAGCAGCCGCTCCGCGACCACCGCCGGCGGGAGCAACGTGCGCGGATCCGCGTCGGGCAGCGCGTCTCGATGCATGTCCGTATCCATTTCGCCCGGATCGACGCTCAGCACCCGCACCCCTGTGTCCGCGAGCTCGGCCGCCCAGAGTCGTGTGAGGTGGTCGAGCGCAGCCTTGGAGACGCCGTATAGGCCCCAACCAGGATAAGCCTCCAGCGCCGCGTCCGAGCTCACGTGTACGATCAAGCCCCTGCCACGCACGATCATGCCGCCCGCGACAGCTTTGGTAAGGCGGAACGGACCGACCAGATTGACGTCGAGCACGCGCGTCAGATCTTCGCATTCACTGTCGAGCAGGTCGCGCAGCGGCGTCGGTCCGAGTGTGCTGGCGTTGTGGACGAGCACGTCGATGGGGCCGACCAGCGCCTGCGCTTGGCCCACGATGCGGTGGATGGCCTCCTTCTCCCCGACGTCGGCGCGAATCGCGTGCGCAGTGACGCCGCGCGCCGTGAGACGGGCGGCGGCCGCTTCGAGCCGCGGCCCGTGTTGGGCGACGAGCGCGAGCTTGGCCCCGCGCTGACCGAGCGCCTCGGCCAACGCGAAGCCCAGGCCGCGACTCGCGCCCGTGATCAATACCGCTTTGTCAGCCCATTCCATGGTTTGCTCTCCTCCTCCGCAACATGCGCTCGGTCCGCCAGTTTGCTGGCACGCGCGCCAGTGTATTGGCAGAATGCCCACGCGATGACCGACGCGGTGGCGAGCTACCTGGCGGACAACGTGCGCTCCCTGCGCGAGCAGCGCGGGCTGACCCAGCAGCAGATGGCGAAGATCGCCGGCATTCCGCGCGCGACCTGGGGGAACCTGGAATCCGGCGAGGCCAACCCCACGCTCGCCGTTCTCACGAAGGCGGCGGCGGCGCTGCAAGTAAGGCTCGAGGAGCTCCTGTCTGCCCCTCGCACCGCGGCCCGCCACGTGCCAGCGCGCGAGCTGTTCGCGCGCCGGCGCGGCGAGGTGCAGATCCGGCGGCTCTTGCCGGAAGCGCTGCCCGGCCTCGAGATCGAGCGCATGCACTTTCCGCCCAAGGCCACGATGGTCGGCGTGCCGCACACGCCCGGTACGCGCGAGTACCTGACGGTCGAACAAGGGGCGATCGAGCTGCGCGTGGGAGGCGAGAGCTATCGACTCGCGGAGGGCGACGTGGTCATGTTTCGCGGCGATCAGCGCCATGCATATGCCAACGTCCACGCGCGCGACACGATCGCGTACAGCGTGATCGCCTTCGCGCCGCTCGGTAGCTGAGCGCCGGGCGGCTCTCGGCGCGCGTCCTCGGGGGCCCCGCGCAGCGCGGGCGCCTGGTCGATCCGAGACGCGACGTCAGCGCGGTCGCCTCATCTCGCAGTACGAGGCACAAAGCGCGGCGGGAGCGACTTGGGGCCGCGCGTGTGGAGCGCTCGGTCCCACTCACTGGCCCAAGAAGTCAACGCACTCGCGAGCCAGCCCAATTTGGGCGGTGCGTTCAAGAGGCGCGCACGATCTCGTGGTTCGGGGTCAGGCGAAAGTGCGGAAGCTGTTCGGCCACATCCAATCGGTCCTCTTCCGAAGTGAACTGGGCCCGCAGGAACTCATGCACGTCGAGCTTCGCCCACAGCCACTCTTCGAACGCACGCGCGCGCGCGAGCTTGCGCTCTTCTTCGGCGTTCGGCGTGGGGCGACCCTCCCACTTGGTCCAGACCGCCAGCAAACGCAGCATGTGACTCTGATAGTTCAGGGTCTCGTAGCGGAAGAGCGCCTGCAGCAGGTGGCCCGAGTACATGCTCATGCGCGCGGCCTCCTCGCATGCGCTTTCGGGCGTGCGCAGCACGGCCTCGTAGCGCTCGCGGCCTTCACACACGATGTGATAGCTCAGGAGGCGCACGTAGTAGTTGGTGGTCAGGCGCGTGCGCAGAGGCTCGGGCAGGGCTGCGCCGTGCGCGCCGGGCTCGAGAAAAAGCGGCTCGATCTTGGCGAACAGGAGCGCCGCGTAGCGGCCAGCGATGCGTTCGAAGCGGTGAAGCTGCGGATGTCCGTAGCGCTCCCGCAGCGCCCAGACCTCCGCGCGCAGGCCCGTCCACCCGTGGCGTAGCTCGGTGGGAACGTGCGCGAGCAGCTCCGTCCAGAACAGCGCGACGTCTCCTGCGCTCAGCTCCGGCGCGCCTTCGCGCACGAGCGCGTGCGGATCTTCGCCCTTCGCGGCGCGGCGCATGAGCCGGCCGAGCGCGGAGCGCCGAAGCCAGACCACATCGTCCAGGTGCCAGAGCTCGGGCGTCGGCAGCGGCGGTTGCCAGCCATCCGGCTCGAGGCGCATCGGCGGGAAGTGCGGACCGATCAGGGTGCGCCGCCAGAACCTTCCACCGGCGCGCGCTTCGGCGATCGACGTGGGTTCGAGCATGTAGCTACGCACCCGCACCGCGCGCGGCGGGCCCCATTGTCGCTCCAAGCTACGATCGTAGAAGCGATCGCCGGGAACGTCGCCCTGAAGAATACGGCGAAGTAAGGTCTGCGCGAACGATGGGCCGCCGTGACCGTAAGGATCCCAGCGACCCATCATGGTGCGATAGACGTTCATCTCGCTGAGTCCGGCCGACTCGTAGACCATGCCCTGGTCAAGGCGCTCGTGGTGAGGCGCGCACCAGCGCGGGCGCGAGGTCTCCTTCGTGGGCCAGAAGCGATGTTCGAGCTCGTGCCAGCGTCGATCGTCCCAGGTCGCTTCCGTGACGATGGTGACGCGCGCGGACGGCGGGCTATACGGCGGGAAGACACCGTAAGGGTGCGCCAGTCGGAAGGGAGTGAAGGCGCGCGAGAGCGGGAGGAGCGCGGTCAGAACGCGCGGCCTGACGCGCTGCCAAGCCGGCCACATCGGCCAGGTGAAGGCGCAGAACGTGTTGAAAGGGAAAGCGAGCATCCAGAGCAGCGTGTGCAGCACGAACACGGCGTGGACGAACACCGGACCGTGCAGCGAAAAGAGCGCGCCGAACGAGAACTGCCGCGCGGTCTCGCTGTCGAACCAGGAGAGCGCGAGCACGATCATGAGCGGGTTGAAGTAGCCGAAGTTGCCGGTGAGCCAGATGGCGATCATCAAACCGATCAACGAGAGTCCGGCGAGCGCGCACCACGGCCCGGGGAAGAACACGGCGAGCGGTACGATCAGCTCGACCGCGAACATGCCGAGCAGCGCGAGCTTCAACAGCGGCATCGGCAGCTTGTGCGCGAGCCAGCCGAGGGACGTGGGGAGCGGCTGCGTGATGAAGAAACCCTTGAGAAAGCCCGAATCCTCGCGCGTGCTGCCCAAGAATTTGTGCTTGCCGAAGCCGAAGATCACGCGGAACACGAGCAGCCGGTAAGCCCAGGCGACGGCCGGATCGGGGGCAGCGACCGCGTCGATGCTCGGCAGCAGCTCGGTCGCGGGCAGAAACGCGCCCCAGAAGCCCGCCTCGAACAACAGCGCATCCCAGGGGTAGACCAAGGTGATGGCGCGATCGAACGACAGGTAAACGAGGTAACAAAAGAAGAGCGCCCAGGGCGCCTGCGGGCCGCCGATCACGACCGAAAGCGCGGCGGCGAGTCCGGACCAGAGCGAGAGGCGTAGCGCGCGGTCGCTCGCGTCGAGCCAGAGCAAGCTCGGAAAGTAGACGAAGCGGCGCGGACCGGGAAAGTCGCGCGCGATCGCCGCGAGCGCATCGCGGATCGGCATAATGCCGTTTGCGCCTGCGATCGGCAGGAGCTGCGGCCGCAGCGAGGCGAACGAAATCAAGAAGACGAGGCCGAGTCCGCGCGACAAAAGGCCCCAGACCAGCGCTGGAGACGGGTTTACGAGCCAACTCACCAGATCCATGCCGCTCCTGCCCAGCACGCGCCGCGTTTCCTCGCGCCCAGCGCGCGCCGCCGAAACTGGACGAGCGGCCACGAAGCTACGGCACCGGGGCGTATAGCACAGACCGCGCGGATTCGATCAGCCAGCGCGGTCCGTCGGCGTCGTGATCGCTGTCCGTTTTGTACGTCGAAGGTCGCCGCCAGCGCGCGGCCCGCCGCGCACGCGAAGCGGAACTCGACCAGATCCGAAAGGTCAGTCTGGCCCGGATTGGACGGTGGCAGGGGAGGCTTTCGTCGCTCTCGCGCGTCTCTCGGAACGAGCAGCGCGTGCAGCACAAACTCGCGGCAGTCGCCGTGGATGGGTCGATCACTCGCGTCGAGCCGGCCGCGCGCTGGAGGCTGTCGACGTTTGCGTGAGCGCGAACACTTCGCGCTCGCGTTCGAGCTCCGCCAAGATGGCGTGCGCGCGACTCGGCTTGACGCCGCGGGCCAGCTTCTCGAGCCGCGCGATGTGCTGCCACGTGATCTCGGGCTGACGATGAAATACCGGTCCACTCAGGGCTTGTTCGATCGGCGTCCCGTGCTCGGTGTTTGCGTTCGCGTAGAGTCCACCCACGCCGCGATAGGTGGGGAGTCCAGACTCTGCAGACAAACCCGCGCCGTGATGCACAGCAGACGCTTTCGACCTACGAGCCGCGCCGCCAGCTGATCCGCCTGCCGACGCAGCTGATTGTCGTCCATGTCCCGCGCTGAGCTGTAGCACGGAGGCCGAGAGCTGCGCGCGCCGCGACCGCGCGCTCCGCACAGGCGCACTGAAACCGTCGCAAATGCCTGCAAAAGGGCCGTTCCGGGGCTTGCATCAGACGCGCGCTGCGTTGAAGCTCCCAGGCATGCGAACCCTCCCAGCCGAGGATGCGCCGAGCGAACCGGGCGCCGCTCAGGTCGTGCTGCCGGACGAGCCCCCGCTCGCGCCCCGAAGCGGCGCAGGATACGTGCAGGGATTGCGGCGCAAGCTGTTGGATCTGCGCACGTTGAACCGCCTCATCCACTTTCCGCACGCCGAGCGCGGCAAGAGCTACGTGCGCGTGGTCGACGAGATCCCGGAGATCCTGCATCGCAAGCTCGTCGAAGGCCGCGCGCTGCGCATTCTGCCGCTGCCCGCCACCTTGGCCGAACCCGAGCTCGGTGGTGAGGCCGCCCACGTCGACGAGGCCGAAGCCACCGAGGTGATCGCGCCCGCAGAGCTCGCGTTCAACATGTTGAACGGCGAGAGCGCGCATGAGCTGTGGGCCGCGGAGTGGGCTGCGCGCCTGCTCGGCATCGACCCCCGCTTCGAGCTGCCGAGCCCGGGCGAGCACACGCCCGCCCGCCGGCGCGACGACGCGATCCAGACTTTGCTCTACCCGGAGCTCCACCAGACGATCTTGGCCAACATCGCGGACGTCACGCGCTCGGCGCGCGAAGAGCAAGGCATCCACACGCTGTTCGCAGCGTTCGGGTTCGTCGAGTGGTACGAGCGGCTCGATTCCGATGTGCCGCGCTTGGCGCCGCTCGTGCTGCAGCCGCTGGCGCTCACGCGCGAACGCAAGCCGGGCGCCTATGAGTACACGGTCGCCGGCCACGACGAGGAGCACGAGATCAACTTGGCGTTCAGCGAGCGCCTGTTCCGCGACTTCGGCTTTCGTTTGCCGGCCTGGGAAGAGGACGACGAGCTCGGCGACTACTTCGCCCGCGCGAAAGAGGCGATCGCCTGCCAGCCGCGTTGGAAGCTGCATCGCTGGGTCACGATCAGCAACTTCTCGTTCGCGCGCATCGCGATGTACCACGACCTCGACACGGAGCGCTGGCCGAGCGGAGAGGCGCCGCATCACCATCCCACTTTCCGCGTGCTCACGAGCGAGCGCGCGCTCGCGCAGGCGACGCGCTGGGACGACGAG
>CAZYWR010000935.1:0-4447 GCA_964651185.1 uncultured Polyangiales bacterium | reverse complement strand
GACTCGCCGAACAGCGCCGCGCCCGCGCCTTCCGGACCGACGCGCGCGCTCACGGGTACGCGGCACTCCTCGAGATAAATCGTGCCCCAAGGCGAGGTACGAAGCCCCGTCTTCTCGCCCTCTGCCTTCACGCGCAGACCTGCGGTCCCGCGCGGAACGAGGAACGCAGAGATCCCCAAGAAACCTCGTTCGGGGTCGGTCGCAGCGTAGATCAGAAACAGATCGGCGATGGGCGCATTGGTGATGAAGCACTTCGTGCCCTCGAGCACGTATTCGTCGCCGACGCGCCGCGCCGTCGATTTCATCGCGTACACGTCGGAGCCTGCCTCCGGCTCCGTGGTGCCGTTCGCGCAGATCAGCGTACCGCCCGCGAGCGCGCGCAAGTAGCGCTCGTGGTGCGCGCTCGTCTTCGAACGCCAAATCGGCACAACAGACGCGAACATGTGGGCGCATAGCGAGAATACCAGACCTCCGTCCTCACAGCCCTTCCCGAGCGCCTCGACGACTAACATGGTGTCGAGCGCGTCGAGTCCACTGCCTCCCCATGCTTCAGGAATCGGCAGACCCGCCAGACCGAACGACGCCGCTTCGTTCCATAAACTGCGATCGAAACGCGCTTCTGCATCGCGCTCGCGCGCACCAGGAGAGAGTCGCTGGCGGGCGAAATGCAGAACAGCGTTCACTCGTTCGCGCTGCGCATCTGTGAGATCCATGGTCGCGGCACGAAGCACGACCGATGCCAACCTCTAAACATTCCGAAACGATCAGACGCGCCGACCCCTGCATACCAAAAACGTAAGCCGGAGTGGCTAGTGCCGTGATCGCCTGGAAGCGCCACTGGCCGCAATTCGGGAGCAAGGCGCCATGCGGCGCGTGTTCGCATCTGCACAAAGTGGCGCGCGCCTTCTGCGGGCATGAGTAAGTAGCGTCACGTCTGCGACGACAGCGCTCAAAGCCGCGACATTTGGAGCCGCTCACGAACGGCTGACCGCCCGAGGGCGTCTGCCCGCTCCCGATACCCCTCGATCACGAACGCCTCGACGTGTGCAGGTCCGGACGAGAGTCCGCTCGCGACGCGCTACGGCGTCCACGCGCTGTCTCGCGCGGCGGCCAGCTCGTCGAGCAAGCGGATGAGCAAGCCCGGATCCACGGGCTTGACCAGATGCCGATCGAAGCCGGCGCGACGCACGCGGTCGCGGTCTTCACGCTGGCCGTAGCCGGTGAGCGCGACGAGCAACACGTGCGCGTGCTTGGGATCGGCGCGCACTCGGCGCGCGAACTCGAGGCCGTCGATCCCGGGCAGGCCGATATCCACGAGCGCGAGATCCGGCTCGAGCTCTCCGAGCAAGGTGAGCCCGGACAAGCCGTTGTCCGCGGACCGGCAGTTGTAGCCCGCGAACTCCAGCAGCTCGCAAAGCATGCTGCGGCTGTCAGGATTATCTTCGACGATCAGCACGCGCAGCTTGCGCGTGGGCACGTCCGCTGGCGGTAGGCCGCGCGGCGCCTCATCGGACGCGGGCGGGTCCGTGCGCGGCAGACGCACCACGAACTCGCTGCCACGGCCTTCGCCCTCGCTATACGCGCTCACGGTGCCGCCGTGCTTGTGCACCAGACCGCGCACGAGCGTCAGCCCTACCCCCAGGCCTCCCTCGGAGCGGTCGAGCGTGCGGTTGTTCTGCACGAACAGCTCGAAGACGTTGGGTAGGATCCGCGGCGCGATGCCCATGCCGTCATCGCGCACGCGGATCTCGGCTTCGCCGGCGGCCTCGCGCAGCGAGAGCTCGACGTGCCCGCCGCGCGGCGTGTACTTGGCCGCGTTGTGCAGGAGGTTCGCCTGGATCTGCTGCAGACGCGCCGGATCCCCCTCGACGTAGAGCGAGCTCGGCTCGATGCGGCTCGTGAAGGTGAGCCCGCGATCCTCCATCATGCCGCGCGCAGCGTCGATGGCGTCGCGGGTGACGGCGACCAGATCGACCGGACGCTTGCGCAGCTCGATCTTGTCCTGCGTGACCCGGCCGACCTCGAGCAGATCATCGAGCAGGCGCGCCATTTGTTGCGACTGCCGCTCCAGGATCTGCAGGAGCTTGTCGCGCTTTTCGCCCTCTGCCCGCCCCGCCTTGAGCAGCGCGGTAGCCGCCACCACGGCGCCCAAGGGGTTGCGTAGCTCGTGCGAGAGCATGGCCAGGAACTGGTCGCGCCGGCGCACCGCCTCTTCGATCGCCTCTTCGGCGCGCTTTTGCTCGGTCACGTTGCGGAAGATCCCGATCACGCCCACCACGTTGCCCGAGCCGTCGCGCAGCGGCAGGCGCGTGACCACGTCCCATTCGCAACTTCCGTCGGGCAGCGCGCGCCGTTCGAGGCTGTAGTGCTGCGCCTGCCCGGTGTTGAGCACGATCTCGTCCTGCTGGTGCACAGCCAGCGCGAGATCGTGCGAGGCGAGCTCGAACCCGGTCTTGCCGACCACGTCGCGCGGGTCCGCGAGCCCGAGGCGCTTGGCCATCTCGCGATTGGCGCGGATGAACTTGCCCTGCGCGTCTTTGAAGTAGATCGCGTCGGGCACCGTCGAGAGCAGGCTGTTCAACAGGTAGCGTTCGTGAAAGAGCTCGTCCTCGGCCGCACGCAAGCCGCTCACGTCGATCATCGTGAGCACCACGCCGTCGACCTTCCCCTTGGCGCGATAGGGCAGAATGCGCAGGTAAGCAGACTGACCTTCGCTGTAACGCACTTCGAGCTCCACCGGGGCGCCGCTCTCCAACACGCGCTTCAGATCATCGAGCAGCTGCGGATGCTCGAGCGTGTGGCTGAACGCCGAGATCGGCCGCCCGATGTCCTGCGGCATCAGGTTGAAGCTCTGGGCGATCTGCGGGGTGAACTTGCGGATGCGCAGCTGCTGATCGAGAAAGATGGTGCCGATATCGGTGCTCGCCAGCAAGTTCTCCATGTCGTTGCCGAGCTCGGTGAGGTCCGCGATCTTGCGCTGGTACTCGGCGTTGACCGAGTAGAGCTCCTCGTTGACGCTCTGCAGCTCCTCGTTCGTGCTCTGCAGCTCCTCGTTCGAGGCGAGCAGCTCCTCGTTCGCCGCCTGCAGCTCTTCGTTGCTGGTCTCGAGCTCCTCGGTCGCGGCCTGCAGGTTCTCCTTGGTGTAGGTGAGCTCGGCCTCTAGGCTCGTCAGCTGCTCGCGGGAGACCTGCCCGAGATCGAGCGCGCGCTCGGCCTCTGGCGCGGGCCCCTCCTCGCGCAGCGGCGTGAGCGAGACCAGCACATGCGGCTGCGCCGGGCCGCGGACTTGCACCTGGCGCAAGCTGACCTCGAACAGCTCGTCGTCGTGGTCGCTCGTGCGCACGCCGCGAAAGACGATGGGCTCCGTTTGCCGCTGGGCACGGGAGAGCGCGCCGAACAAGACGGCGCGCAGCTCCGCATGCACCAGATCCACGAGCTCGAGGCTCTGGCGACCATCGCGCGGTCGCAGGAACCGGCTCGCGCCGCCGAACACGTGCACCAGCTCCCCGCGTTCGTTGACGAGCAAGCTCGGGGGCATGAAGGTCCCGAGCAGCGCGTCGTACGTATGGAGCAGCTGCGCCGTCGAGTAGCGCGGCGTCAGCTCCGGGGCCGGCGGGGCGTTCGGAGGCACGGACTTGCGCGCGATGCGGCCGGGCAAGAGCGCGCGACCGTCGCTGCGCTTTCGGTACATGCGCCAGTGCTTATCGACGGTCTCGAAGTCGCTGATCATGCTGCCCGGGCTCTCGCTGGGCCCCAGCAAGAGCAACCCGCCTCGATTGAGCGCGAAATGGAACAGCTGGAGCACGCGCTGTTGCACCGGCGGCTGCAAGTAGATGAGCATGTTGCGGCAGCTGATGAAGTCGACGCGCGTAAAGGGCGCGTCCTTGATCACGTTGTGGAGCGCGAACACCAACATCTGCCGGATCTCCGGCACGACCTGAAAGGCCCTGCCCCGCGGCATGAAGTAGCGCTCGAGCCGCTGCCGCGAGACGTTCGCGACCGTCTGCTCATCGTAGAGCCCGCGCGTCGCGGCCTCGATCGAGGCGCGGTGCACGTCGGTCGCGAAGATCTTCACCGGCCGTTCGCCCGCGCGCTGCATCAGCTCGTGCAACACGATCGCGAGCGAATAGACCTCTTCGCCCGTGGCGCAGCCCGCGACCCACAGCCGCAGCGGCGCGTTCGCGTCGCGCGCCGCGAGCAGCTCCGGCAAGACGCGCTCGGACAAGACCGCGAACGCCTCCTCGTTCCGAAAGAAGCGCGTCACGCCGATCAGCAGATCGCGGTAGAGGACATCGAGCTCTTCGCGGTCGGCACGCAGCCTACGCACGTACTCGTCCAGGTCGTCCGCGCGCGAGAGCGCGAGCCGCCGCTCGATGCGGCGGGTCACCGTGCTCGGCTTGTAGTGCGTGAAATCGATGCCGAACTCCTTCTCGAGCATGCGATAAAC
>CAZYWR010000934.1:0-2589 GCA_964651185.1 uncultured Polyangiales bacterium | reverse complement strand
CGTCAACGCATTCACCGCGCCGATGCCGTCGCCTTCGGCCTTGCGTACGCGCGAGAGCGCCCAGAGCGCGCGCGCCTCGAGCTGCTTGTTGCCGAGCTCGCCCGCGAGCTCCGCGGCCTGCGCGAGCTTGTGCGCCGCCTCTTGCGGCCGGTCGCGGCGCTCCGCCACGCGGCCCGCCCCCAGCGTCATGCGCGCGCGCTCGAGGCTCCGGGGACCGGTCAGCGAGCTCGCCTCGCTGAGCACACCCGCCGCGCCGCCGATGTCGCCGCTCCAGACGAGCGCCTCCGCGAGCTGGCGGCTGAAGCCGACGATCGCGCGATCGAAGGCCTCGTCGCCGCTCTCGAGCAGCTCACGGCGCGCCAGCTCGAGGCCGTGGCGAAACGCGAGCACGCCCACCACCGGATCGCCGCGCTTGAGCGCTTCTTGGCCCATACGCTCGAGCAGCATCAGCGCCGTCTCTGCATCGCCGGCCCGAAACGCGTGCTCGGCCCGGACTTCGAGGGGCTTGCCCTGGGCGCTCGCGACGTCGAGCGCGCGCACGTGCAGGAGCTTGCGCGCCTCGGCAGGCGTGCTGGCGCCGACCACGTCGCGCAGGTACGGATGCGTGAACGCGAGCTCGCCGCCGGCGCGCCGCAACAGGCCCTGCTCGATCAGCGGATCGAGCGCGGGCAGCTCATCGCTGTCGAGCATCTCGCGCAGATCGGCCGGCTTGGCGCGTTCGCCGAGCGCGGCGAGCGCCTGCAGGAGGCGGCGGCCGTCGAGCGCGAGCAATGCCAGGCGCCGCGTCACGGCCTCCGCCAGCGAGGGCGGGCTCGGCTCCTCGGGCGTGGGCTCCCAGCGCAGCGCGCGCAGCTGCTCGAGGTGGAGCGGGAGCACGGTGGGCGCGGGCTCTCCTTCGGCCTGGCTCGCGTCGAAGCCGAGATCTCCGAGCGTCGCCGCAGGCACGCCGTGGAGCTCGACGGTGGTGCCGGGCCACTGCGCGCAGAGGGGCAGCGGCGACTGCGCGCTGACCACGACCGAGACGGGAAGACTGGCCGCGTGTTCGCGAAAGGCCGCGAGCGCCTCCGCGCTCAGACCATCGCAGCGCGCCAGATCGTCGAACAGGAGCGCGACCCGGCCTACGTTCGAGCGGCTCACCGCCAGCGCGACCGCGCGCGCCAGCGCGGCGGCCACGGCGCCTGCGCGCGAGGAGCCCTCGTGTCCCGGCACGCCTTCGGGTTGTACGAGCTCGCGAATGCCGGCCCGCGCCACGCGATCGCGCCACATGCTCTCGTCATCGGCCAGCGCTGCGAGGCGATCTTCGGTCACGTTCAGGAGCTGCAGCACGGCACGGCGCAGCGCGCAGTGCGCGACGGGCGCGCCGCTCTCGTGCGGGCCGCTCTCGATCACCAAGTGCCCTTCGCGCTCGAGCTGGCTGCCGAGCTCGGCCAGAAGGCGCGTCTTGCCCACGCCGAGCTCGCCGGTCACGTAGGCGATGCGCGGCGCTCCGTTCGGCGCGCGCACGGCCGCGAGCAGCCGCTCTAGGCTCTCGCTCTGATCGATCGGTGGACGTTCGCTGCGCGGCGGCGCCGTCATCAGCCCGGTCACGGCGCCCGGCGCCGCCGGACGCATGGACAAACGAAGCCCGCAATCGCCGCAGAACGCGCGCTGAGACTCCGTCAGCGCGCCGCAGCGCGGGCAGCGCACGCGATCGAGGTTGGCGCGCACGCTGGCCGCGATCTGCCGCAGCGCCAGCGCCATCTGATCGGCATCTTGAAAGCGATCGGCCGGATCCTTCTGCAGCGCCTTGACGACGACCATGACCAGCGCATCCGGGAGACCGCGATAGGGCGCGATCTCTTGCGGATTGGGGATCGGGTCGACCACATGGCGCAGCATCACCTTCGATGGAGTCTCGGCGATAAAGGGCAGCCGCCCCGTAAGCAGCTCGAATAGCATCACGCCGAGCGCGTAGAGGTCGCCGCGGCCGTCGACCTCCTGGGCGCGCGCTTGTTCGGGGGCCATGTAGTCGGGCGTGCCGGCGACCAGGCCGCGCGCGGCTTCGGCCGGCTCGAGCCCGCGGATCTGCGCCAGGCCGAAATCGACCACCTTGACCAGCTCGCCGCCGCCGCGCAGGCGCTCGATGATCACGTTCTCGGGCTTGAGATCGCGGTGCACGACGCCGCGTTCGTGCGCTTCGCTGAGCGCGCCGAGCACGCCGATCGCGATCTCGATGATGCGCGGGATCGGGAGGGGCGACTCGAGATGCATGATCTGCGCGAGGTCCTTGCCGCGCAGGTACTCCATCACGAGATACAGCATGCCGTCGTCGGTACGGCCGAAGTCGAACACGCTGACGCTGTTCGGATGGTTGAGCGAGCTCGCCGCGCGCGCCTCGGTATAGAAGCGGCTCACTGACTCGCGATCGCCGAGCAGGTGCTTGTGCACGACCTTGATCGCCACCACCCGGCCCAGGGCTCGCTGCTCGGCGCGGTATACCCGCCCCATGCCGCCCACCCCCCTCAGGGCCTGGGTGACGTAGGCGTCCCCCATAACACGGCCCATGAGGGGATCTCCTCCCACAGCCACGCGCCAACAGGTCCACCCGCG
>CAZYWR010000933.1:0-3469 GCA_964651185.1 uncultured Polyangiales bacterium | reverse complement strand
GTGCGCCTGTGGTGCACTACGCTGCTCGCAGTCGTTGGCTGGGCCTTCGCGCCGCAGCGCGCGGGCGCCGACGCCGTCCATTCGTTTCGCGCTGAGCCGAGCATCGAAGCGCCGCTGCTGGGGCTCGGGGCCGCGCTGTGGCTCGCCGGCGAAGCGCTCAGGCCCGTGCTCGTCCCCGAACGCTGCCGCTGGTGCGACGCCCCGGCCTGGGACGAACGCGCGTCCCAGCGGCTACGTTGGTCGCGTACGCGCCCGGCGCGGCGGCTGAGCGACGCGCTCTTGTTCGGGATCGTGCCGGCCGCCGCCTTCGGAGGTGCCTTCGCGCTGGGGCGGCTCCACGCGGACGGCCGAGCAGCCCGCGTCGACGCCCTATCGATCGCGGAAGCACTCGTGCTCACGGCAGACCTTACGCTGCTCACGAAGCTCATCGTCGCGCGCGCCCGGCCGGCTGCGAGCGCAGGCGAGGCGCCGTTCCCGGACCGCGGAAACGAGCGGCTCTCGTTCTTCTCGGGCCACACCAGCGGTACCTTCGCGCTCGCGGTCGGGGCCGCCACGACCGCGAGCCTGCGGGGCTACCGCGGCGCGGCTGCGCTCTGGGTCGTCGGTCTGCCGCTCGCCGTATTCACCGGCTACCTGCGCATCGCGGGCGGGCGGCACTACTTCAGCGATGTGTTGGTCGGCGCGCTCGTAGGCTCGGCGGTGGGCGCGCTGGTGCCGTGGCTCCACGCACGCGGAGGCGAGCGCCAGGTCCCCTGAGTAACCTCCGCGCAAAGTTCCGGCTGCGTCAGCCCAGACGTTTACGTAAGCGTAGTCGTGAACGTCCCTCGAACCCTGCACATCTCGGCTTGCAGAACGAGCTGAGTTCTGATCGAACGCATTCATGGAAAGCGTTCTTGAGGAGTATTCGGAGCTCGTTCTGTCTGACCGCCGGCTGACCGAACGGGTCAGGAGGTTCGTGGCGTCGGCTTGGAGCTCACCTTCGGCGTCTCTTCCCAAGATGCTTCAGGACGCGGCGCAGCTTGAGGGCGCGTATCGGCTTTTGGGCAATCTCAGCTACCGACGTGCTGACGCCCTTGCAGCTCACCGTCATCCGCCACCTCTCCCATCGCAAAATGCCCGAACATCCCACGACTGCGTCGACGACAACGTTGGGCTCATGGTCACGAACTCGTGAATGCGCCGGGCGAGCTCGGCTCATGCCGAGAGATCGGAGGCGTAGACCTGCGGCATGGCGCCAGCGCCGAACAGCAGCGCGTCGCGCATCAGGTTCTTGGCCAGGCGATCCGTGTTGCGCACGCGGCACTTCTTGACTAGGCGGCGCAGACCGCGCGAGAGCGCGGCGCGATCCATGTTGAGGCGCGCACACAACTGGTCCGGGGTCTCGCGATCGAGCACGACCGGAAACAGAGCCACATCGGTTCCGTTCAGCTTGTGGGCGCTCGCCAGGTGCTCGATCCAGGCGCCGACGTGCACGTCGGAGAGCCGACCTGCCGCGCGCGTGCGCCCCACGAAACGTTCGAACGCCTGCGCGGGCAGCGGGCGGGCCAAGAGCTCGACCCGCAAAGGCTGCAGGTCGTTGAGCAGGGTTGGGGCGAGCTCCGTCGCGATGAACAACAGCCGAACCAGCGGGCCTTGCGCGCGCAGGCGCGCGAGCTCTTGCGCCGGTTGGCCGCGCACGATCTGACCGTCCACGATCACGCCCACGGTGGACGCGCCGCGCGCGAGCTCGAGAGCCGCAGCGACGTTGGCGACCGTGTGGAGCGTCCCTTGCGCGCCGACCGCAGCGCGCACCGTCGCGATGAGCTGTGCATCTTCACTCACCAAAACAAACGCATCGGGGGCGATTTTCATGCGGACATCCTCCTCTTGTCGGCGCTAGCCGGTTCGGTCTGCTCTTGCGGTTCGTCTTCTTCGTCGTTGGATTCGCCGGCGACGAGTCCGGGGTGCGTCTCGAAGATCAGCGCGTCGCGCAGCACGCCTTTGGCGAGCCCATCCATCGAGCGCGCGCCGCACTTACGCAGCAGCGAGCGCACCTGGGTCTTGAGCGTGTTCTCGGTGATGCCGAGGCGCCGCATGACCTGCTGGCGCGACTCGCTGCCGAGCGCGTAGGCCATCAACTGCACCTCGCGCGGGGTCAACCCGCGCAAGCGCGCGAGCTCGTCCACCCACGCCGCGACCCGCTCGTCGGGCAGCCAGCCGCTCACCAGCGCGCGCTGCACGAAGCTGACGAGGTTGATTTCGCCGACCGGTTTGAGCACGAGCTCGCCGCGGAAGGCGTGCAGGCCGTTCACCAGCTCCACGCTCGGGTGCGTGGTCAGCGCCAGCACCGGTACGAGCGGATGCGCCTCGCGCAAGCGCTTCATGGTCTCGAGGGGATCCGCATCGAAGCCGTCGAGATCGACCACCACGCCGGACCAGCGCGAATTCGGCAGCAGCATCGCCGCCGCCTCCCGGTAGCACTTGGCGCGACGTACGACCGTGTAACGTTGGAGCGGCTCTGCCAGCGTCAGGGCGAGGCCGTCGTCACGCACGATAAGAAGGAAGAAGCCGCGCTGGAACATAGGGCACCAAAGGTTGTGGGGTTTCGCGACAAGCGCGCACACGTGCCCCACAAGAGCAATGCCTGTGCCAGCCGAATCTCGTTATTTTTCTGGCCCTGCTCGGCCAATCGTTGCCTAGCTAAGCAAGTCTTGCTCAACTTCCACGCAACGTTTGCTCCCTTCTAGGGAGTAGGTGCGTAGGCCAGCACCGCGCGCGTCACACCCTCTGGCGCCACTGTCACAGGCCGGCACGGCGATACAGAACGACTCTGTGCGAAGCGTACCGACCGCTGGGCACGCCGCCACGGCCAGACCGCCTCCGTACGCGCAAACCACCCCGAACCGCTGGGAACGTGCCGTCTCATGCGCAAGCGTTGCAAAATACCAGGGTGAGCCCTTCGTCGCTGGTCGGGCGTGTGCACGAGCTTTTGCGGGCGTGCAGCGGAGCGGCCGATCGGCCGGGGCGTGCGGCGCGCGCCATCGAGCTCGCGCGGCTGCTGGTCGCGCTCAGCGCACGATACGCGCGCCCCGAAGACCGCCGGCGCGCGCGCATGCTCGCGCGCATGATGCGCGATCCCGCCGGTCAGCTGTTCACGACTGCGCTCACCGACCGGCTGTATCGCAGCGAGAATGGCGCGCGCGTGCTCGACGAGCTGTCCGCGTTGCTCGCCCGTTACGGCACGCCTCGCTACTTGCTTGCGCACGAGCGCGCGGCGCTCTCGGTCGCAGGCCTGCTCGCACCGCTTCATCCGCCTGGTCTGGCCCGCGCCGTAAGCGCGCGCGTGCGCGCCGAAGCGCGCTCGGTGCTGCTCGATGCCGATGAAGGCGCGCTCGCCGCACATCTGGCGCGACGCCATCGCGAGGGCGTGCGCGTGAACGTGAACCAACTTGGCGAAGCGCTGCTCGGCGAAGAGGAGGCCGAGCGGCGC
>CAZYWR010000932.1:0-1793 GCA_964651185.1 uncultured Polyangiales bacterium | reverse complement strand
ATCTAGACGCTCGAAGACAGCGTGCGCCGGCTCAAGCGCTGCGTCGACGAGAGCGAAGCGCGGCGCGTGATCTTCCTCGCGCACCACGGCCCGACCGGCTTGGGCGAGCGGCGGGCAGACTTGTGGGGCTGCGATTTTCGAAAAGAAGAGGGCGACTTCGGCGACGCGGACCTGCGGGTCGCGATCGACTACGCGCGCGTGCGCGGTAAGCGCGTGCTGGCCGTGGTCGCCGGTCACATGCACCACCGCCTACGCGGCGGCGGGATGCGCAAATGGTGCGAGACGCGCGAGGAGGTACTGTACGTCAACGCGGCGCGCGTTCCGCGCATCTTCGAAGATCGCGACGGCTTGATCCACCACCACGTCGACCTGGTCATCGAGGAGGATCGCGCCTACGCCGTCGAGATCCTGCGCAGCGGCGAGCCCTAACCTCGCGCGCACGGTTCGCTGCGGTCGCGACCCGACGTACGCGGACGACCGCATGGCGTCACGCGCGATGCACCGAACGCACGCGCAGGAGGGCAGAGGCGCGTCTCGCGTCTGCGTTGCGCGCGCAATTGCGACGGCGGTCCGCCGACCCGAAATGGATCAGCGGACCGCCGTCAGTGCCCGTCCTGAAGCGCGCGTCCAGAGGCGCGCGCCGCGCTCAGTCGACCCAGACGATCGTGTTGTGAATCACGATCGGCAGGTTCCCGTCGGTGCCAGTGAGATCGCGGATCACCACCGCGCCGGAGACCGGCTCGACGAAGCCCGCGGTTTCGCCCTCGCTCTGGTACTCGGTCGGCAACCCGGTCGCGACCGCGTCCGCCGCCGTCTGCACGGAGAGAATGCGACGCGTGAGCGGGGTCCGACCCGCCGCCGTGAACAAGGCGATCGGAGTGTTCGGTGGCGTCGTGGGCACGCGCACCGCGTTTTGCAGGATCTGGTAGGTGCCGTCGTTGCTGCCAGCGCCGGCATCGAGCACCACCACCACGCCGCCGAAGCGCAGGAACTGATGGAGCGCAGCGCCCCAGCTGGTTCCGAGATCCGCGAGCTGCGTGTTGGTCGCGGCCGGTTGCGGACCGATCACGAACACGTCCGCGGTGTTCAGCTGCGCCGTGACGAGGTCACGGCTGGCTGTGGTCAGCGTGTACGGCCGGCCGACGTGCGCGGCAATGGCATTGGTGATCGCCGCGCGCGACTCCGCAGGCGTGAACTCATCGTACATGAGCACACGCACCGTCGTCGTGGCCGGCAGGAACACGGCGTTGCCGATCAACCGGACCATGGGCGGACGAGCGAGCGAACCGCCCGTCATGTCGTGGCCGATCACGACCACGTGACCCACCGCCTGACCGATGCAGGTGCCTTCGATGCACGCTGCAGCCGCCTGACATGCTGTGGCGCAGTCGCCGCAGTGGCCGTTGTCGTTCTGTAGATCGGCGCACACGCCGTTGCAGAACGTGGTCGGCGGCTGGCAGATGTTGGCGCAGCTGCCCGCCGAGCAGAGCTCGGAGACCAAGCACTGGATGCCACAACCGCCGCAGTTTTCGTGGTCCGTGTTCGGATCCACGCAGGTATCGACGCACTTGATCTGGCCGAGTCCGCAGATGCAGTCGGCCGGCGACCCCGGGCCGGTGCAGAGCGGCGGAGGCGGAACCACGACGCCTGCATCGCCTGCGTCTTCGCCCGCGCCGTCGCTGCCGATGATCTCGCCGTCCGGGCCGACGATCTCGCCGTCCGGCAGCAGGATCGAGCCATCCGACAGCCTCAACGAACCGTCTGGGAGTTCGGCTGCACCGTCAGTGTCGACG
>CAZYWR010000931.1:0-8998 GCA_964651185.1 uncultured Polyangiales bacterium | reverse complement strand
ACGATCCTTATCGCATCGCGGAAGAGGTACCGGGCATCGGCTTCCGCACTGCGGATGCGATGGGGCGCGCCTCTGGTCTCACGCTCGACGATCCGAAGCGCGCCGCCGGAGCGGTGCTGCATCTGTTGGCGGAGAGCGCCGATCAAGGTCACGCGTTCTCGACAAGCGATCAGCTGGTCGCGGCCGGCGAACGGCTATCGGTGCCGAGCGCCCGCATCGAAGAGGCGATCGAAGCGCTGTGCGCCCGCGAGCTCGTGGTGCGCGACGGCGAGGCCGTCTACGCCAGCCTGCTCTACCGCGCGGAGCGGGCCGTCGCGCGGTCGCTGGGCGAGCGCGCCGGCGCAGAGATCGCGCCCGCGCAGGCGCCCGATGAGCGCGCCCTCGCCGGCCTCTCCCCGGCGCAAGCGGAAGCGGTGCGCGCGACGTTCACGGGACGGCTCTTGGTCATCACAGGCGGGCCCGGCACGGGGAAGACCACGACGGTGCGCGGCATCGTCGAAGCACAGCGCGCGCTCGGGCGCGAAGTGGTGCTGTGTGCGCCCACCGGGCGCGCGGCCAAGCGCCTCAGCGAAGCCGCCGGCAGCGAGGCCAAGACCATCCACCGCCTGCTCGAGTGGAACCCGGCGACGGCGCGCTTTCAGCGCGATCGCAACGAGCCCGTCGAAGGCGACCTGGTGCTCGTCGACGAGGCATCCATGCTCAACTTGTTGTTGGCGGAGCGGCTGTTCGCGGCCGTGCCCGCGCAGGTCCCGCTGGTGTTGGTGGGCGACGTCGATCAGCTGCCGCCGATCGGCCCCGGCCAAGTGTTGCGCGCGACCATCGAGAGCGGCATCGCGCGCGTGATCCGGCTCGAGACCGTCTTTCGCCAGGCGCAAGAGAGCCGGATCGTCGCCGGCGCCTACGCCATCTTGCGCGGCGAGCTGCCCAAGCCCACGCCGACCGGCAGCCACGGTCCCGGCGACCTGTTCGTCGTCAAAGCGCGCGATCCCGAGGTGGCGCTCGAGCGCCTGCGCGAGATGCTGGCGCGGCTCGCAGAGGTGTACGGACTCGATGCCAAACGCGACGCGATGGTGCTGTCGCCCACGCGGCGCGGTCCGCTCGGCACCGAGCGACTCAATGAGTTCCTGCAGCGCGCGTTGAACCCCAGCGCGCAATCCAGCGGCCCGGGCGCGCTGCGGCCGGGGGATCGCGTCATGCAGCTACGCAACGATTACGAGAAAGAGGCCTTCAACGGCGACCTGGGCGAGGTGCGCAACATCGAGGGCGGGATCACCTACGTGATGATGGACGGGCGCGAGCTGCGCTATCGGCGCGACGATCTGGGCGACCTCGCGCTCGCTTACGCCAGCACCGTGCACAAGGTGCAGGGGAGCGAGTTCCCTTGTGTGTTCATCGTGCTGCACCCGTCTCATCACGTGCTGCTCACGCGCGCGCTGCTGTACACCGCGGTGACGCGCGCCAAGCGCTTGGTGGTGATCGTAGGCGACGAGCGCGCGCTCGCCCGCGCCGTCCGCAACGCCGAGAGCTATGCCTCGCAGAGCAAGCTCGAGCAGCGGCTGCGCGATCACCACGCGAGCGTCGCGACCAGGTCGTGAAAGCGCGGGCGAAAGTCCCGGATGGCGACGTTGTCGCGGGTCGGGTGGACGCGGTTGGTGAGCAGCACCGCGCACAGGCGGCGCGTCGGATCGCACCACAGGCTCGTGCCCGTGAAGCCGAGGTGACCGAAAGAGCGCTCGGAAAAGAGCTCCCCGGCGCTCGATCCCTCGGGGCTCTTCGTATCCCAGCCGACCACGTACCCCGCGCCGCGCGGCATGAGCGCCCAGCGCAGGAGCGCCTGATCGAGCCACCTCGATCGACCTTCGAGCGCGTCCAGCATCGCTAGCCCGAAGGTCAGTACCGCGTTGGCGCTGCCAAACAGCCCCGCGTGTCCGGCGACCCCGCCGAAGGCATACGCGTTCTCGTCGTGCACCTCGCCTCGCACGAGCCGTCCGCGATAGCTGCAGACTTCGCTGGGTGCCGCGCGCAAGCGCAGGGCCTCGCGCGCAGGCTCGGGCAGGCCCGCGGCGTAGAACACGTGCTGGTCGATCCCGAGCGGGCCGGTCACCTCGCGTCGCACCACCTGGTCGAGGCCGATGCGCGCGGCACGCGCGAGCGCTTCACCGGCCAGCATGTAGCCGAGGTCGCTGTACACGCTCGCGCCGGGGCTAGCGCTGCGATCGAGGCGAGTCGCCGCCTCGCGCAGCATGAACTGCTTCATCTCGAGACTTCCCGGCGAGGCCGCGTGCTCTCGGAACAGAGCGCCCCACGCCGCGAGGCCCGCGCGGTGCGAGAGCAAGAGCGCGAGCGAGCTCTCCCCACCTTGCGTGCCCTCGAGCTCTGGCAGGTAGCGCGCGGCGGGTGCGCTCAGATCGAGCTGCTGCTTTTGGGCGAGGCGCAGCGCAGCCGTGGCCACGAAGGGCTTCGTCAACGAGGCGAGGTCGTAGGGCGTGGTCACCGTCACATCGAGGTCGCCGGGCGCGAGCTGCCCCGCCCGCGCCAGCACGCGCACGCTGCCGTGCTCCTCGAGCTTGCCGACCGCTGCCGTGGCCCCCGGAAACACGCCGCCGCGAACCCCTTCTGCGAGCGACGCCTCGAGCTCCGGGGCGCGCTGCTCTCGTAGTTCTCGTGCGCTCACCATCTCTCCGTATCATCGCGCTCGCGCGCGCTTCGACAAACGACGGCCCCGGTCTACATAGCGCGCGTGCTCGCCCCCGGCTCCGGCCTCGACGCGCTGCGCGCGCGCCTCGCCTCGCTCCCCTGGATCACCGCCGACGTCCCACCCGTCGCCGGAGAGCTCAAGCGCACGCCCGAAGACTTCGTCGTCGAAGAGCTCCCCGCCTACCTTCCGAGCGGCCAAGGCGAGCACCTTTATCTGTGGGTCGAAAAGCGTGACCTGAACACCCAGGAGGCGGTGTCCCGGCTGGCTCAGGCGCTCGGCGCGCGCGCCGACGGCGCGGGCTATGCTGGTTTGAAGGACCGGCGGGCCGTCACCCGCCAGTGGTTGAGCTTCCATCACGCCGGCACCCCGCGCGCAGGTGAGCTCGAGCTCGAGCGCTTGCGTGTGCTCGCGATCTCGCGCCACCAGAACAAGCTGCGCGCCGGCCATCTGCGCGGAAACCGCTTTACGCTTCGGCTCGCAGACGTTCCGCCGCAGCACGATCACCACGCCCGCGACGTGCTTGATCGCCTGAGCGAAGCGGGGCTCCCCAACTACTACGGCGCGCAGCGTTTTGGCCACGAGGGCAAAAACCTGGCCGCGGCCTTCGCGTGGGTCGTGGAAGGTACACGCGCGCCCCGCGATCCGTTCCTGCGTAAGCTGTTCGTCTCCGCGCTGCAGGCCGCGCTGTTCAATGTGTGGCTCGCCGAGCGCATCGAGCGCGGCGCGTACCTGCGGGCCGAACGCGGCGACATACTGCGCAAGGAGGACACGGGGGGCCTGTTCACCTGCCAAGATCCCGATCTCGACACCGCACGCCTGCGACGGTGGGAAATATCTGCCACGGGTCCGATGTTCGGCGCTCGTATGCGTGCCTCGGAACACGAAGCTCTCGCTCATGAGGCTGCGCTCTTGTCCAGACACGGGATCACGTCCGATCACCTCGTGCGCGTACAGAAGTACGGCGAAGGAACGCGCCGGCCCGCGCGCGCCCGCCTACTCGGCGCGGAGATCCGGCGCGATGCTGCGGATCTCGTGCTGTCGTTCGACTTGCCGAAGGGCAGCTACGCGACGGTCGTGCTGGCCGAGCTTACCAAACAGCGCACGCTGACCCTAGGAGAGGATTCGTGATCCAGCGCCCCGCTTGCGGTCACCTTCCCCCTCCCGTATTTTGGCGGCCGCTTTTGTAGCGAGCTTGGAGACCCGATGGATATTCAGGAGCGACTGACCGCCTTTGCGATGCTGGGAGCCCAATGGGTGATGTGGCTCTTGGTCGCGCTGTCCGTGGTCATGCTCGGGATCGTGTTTGAGCGAGGCTACTACTATCTGGCTTCGAGCGACGACTTCCGTAGGCTGCGCGAGGACATCTTGCCGCTCCTCAAGCGCGGCGAGCTGCGCACGGCGGCACAGCGGCTCGAACGCTCGCGTTCCTTCGAGGCGAAGGTGCTCAGCGCCGGCATCGACTGGTCCGATCAGGGCGCGGCGGCCGCCGCCGAGAGCATGGTGAGCGCGACCCAGCTGGCCAAGCTCAACATGGAGCGCAACCTCGCGTTCCTGGGCACGGTCGGCAACAACGCGCCATTCGTCGGTCTGCTCGGCACGGTGATCGGGATCATCCGCTCCTTTCACGAGCTCAATCAGTCGGCTGGAAAGCTCAGCGATACCCTGATGACCGAGGTGGGCGAGGCGTTGGTCGCGACGGCGATCGGAATCGTGGTCGCCATCCCTTCAGTCGCGTTCTTCAACTTTTTTCAGCGCATCATCCGCGCGCGCCTGGCGCAGGCCGACACGCTCGCCCACGAGCTGCTCGCGTATCTGCGCTCCGACAACAAGGGCGCGCCCAGCGCCGCCGAGTGAAGCATGGCAGGCGGTACCAGCGACAACGAAGAAGATGTGATCGCCGGCATCAACGTCACGCCGCTCGTCGACGTGGTGCTGGTGCTGCTCATCATTCTGATGGTGACGGCGCAGTACGCAGCCGAGAAGGACTCCATCCCCATGGACCTTCCCAAGGCGCAGACCGGCGACACGGCGGTGCCCTCGACGCTCTCGGTGTCGATCGACAAGGAGGGGCGCTTTTTCCTTAACGCCCAGCAGCTCAGCCTCGACCAAATGCGAGTGCGCGTGCGCGAGGCGTACAATCAAAATAACGACACGCGGGCCGTGATCGCCGCAGACGGTCGGGTCAGCCACGCGGAGGTCGTGCGCGTGATCGATCTCTTGCGTCAGGAGAAAGTGACCAAGTTCGCGATCAACGTGCGTCCGGAGGACCTTGCAGGCGGTAGCAAATGACGCGTTTCGAGGCGCAGGTCTGAGCTCGGCGGCGTTCCTGCTGAGTGTCGCCGTGCATCTCGGAACGTTCTTCGCGCTGGGCGCGTTCCGCGTCGAGCCCGCCGCGAAGCCGCTACGGCCGGTCGAGGTGAGCGTCATCGCCGAGGTGTCGGAGCCCGTGCCCGTCCCGGAAAAGGCGCCCGAGCCTGAGGCCGCACCTCCACCACCGCCGGCCCCGAAGCCGGTCGTACGCGCGCCCAAAGCCCCCAAGGAGCCGGCGCCTGCCGATCCCAAGCCGGCGCCTGCGGCCGCTGAGGAGACGATCGCGGACTTTTCGGGAACGACGTTGACGGGACAGGGCGGCTGGGCGACAGCGGTCGGCAGCGGCGCCCCGATGAATGGCCCGATCGGCTCGCCGACCGGGGAGGTCACCGGCCGCAATCGCGAGGGCGTAGCAGGCGGGGTGGTGGGCGGTACGGGATTGCGCGTGGTGCCTGAAGGCGATCTCAGCCGCCGGCCAAAGCCCCCCGATTCCGACGTGCTCAACGCCGCGCTCGTCCGTAGCTACCCCAAAAGCGCGCGCCAACAGGGCATCGAAGGGGTGGCCCGCATCCGCATCCGCGTCTTGCCGAGCGGCAAGCTCCAGCCGCTGGCCTCGCTCAGCGAGACCTATCCGGGCTTTGCCGACGCCTGCAAGACCAGCTTGCGGGAGGTGAGCTTTCAGCCCGCTCTCGACCGGGGCGGCCAGCCGGTCGCCACGGACATCTCCTACACGTGCCGCTTCACGGTCGAGTAGCGTATCGCGATCGCAGCAGGTCCGTGAGTTGCTCGCGGGCCTGGACGTTTGTTCGCTCGCGACCGCCCGCATACGGCGCCGTTTCGCTCGCGGTCGCGCGCGGCCGCTTCGACATGTTTGCGTAAGGGCGCGCGCCTCGTGCACTATGCGCGGCAGCGAACCGAGCGTAATCGATGCGACTCCTCCTTGCCCTCGCAGTCGTCCTCGGGACGCTGACCAGCTCGCGGGCCCACGCACAGGAAAAGCGCGACTTCTCCGTGGTGCGCTTTCGTCCCGCGGTCGGCCCGGGAAACTATCTGGCCCTCGACGGCGCCCAGATCGGCCCGCCCGGTCAGCTTTCGTACGCACTCGCCTTCGACTACGCGGACAAGCCGCTCGCCGTAGAGCATCCGTGCAGCGCGCTCGCGTTCGTGGCGCAATGCACGTCGCACGATCATCCGTTTCTCCAGCGCACCGGCCTCGCACACGCGCTGCTCAGCGTAGCCCTGAAGGGCCATACCCAACTCTCGCTCGACGTGCCGCTCGGCTTCAGCGACGGCCAGCCGCTCTTCTACACCGTGAACAATGCAGGCTCCGACAGTCAATATCGCGAGTATCGCCTGCGCGACGGCTTCGTGCTCGCCGACGTGCGCCTGGCGGCCAAGACGCGCGTCTACGCGAGCCAGGACGAGCGCCTGCGCGTCGCCGTCGCCGCCTTCAGCACAGCCCCGACGGGCATGATCACGAACGGCAAAAACTGCCGCGACACCGACCAATGCACCTTCATGGGTGAGCACGGTGTGCAGGCGGGGGGCTATGGCATCGTCGAGTACGCGCCTGTCGCGCGTTTTCGCATGGCCGCGAACGTGGGCGCCGCCTACCGGCCGAGCCGGAATTTGCTCGGTGCGCAGGTCGGGAGTGAGCTCCTGTTCGGCGCGGCCGCGGCCTATGAACCCATTCGCTACCTGTCCCTGAAGGCGGAGCTCGCCGGCGCGCTCGAGCTCGCGGGCGCCGACGACGTGCCGCTCGAGGCGCGCGGAGGGGTGTCCTACGGGCGCGATCTGATCGTGACCGCGGGCGGCGGCGCGGGCGTGCTCGGCCAAGTCGGCAGCCCGACCTACCGCGTGTTCGCCGGCCTGCAGTGGACTCCGGTCTTTCGGGATGCGGACGGCGATGGACTCGAAGACGACGTCGATCCTTGCCCCAAGCAGGCCGAAGACCGCGATGGCTTCGAGGATCAAGACGGCTGCCCCGATCCCGACAACGACGGCGATCACATCCCCGACGCGCGCGACCAATGCGACCAGGCCGCGGAGGATTTCGACGGCTTCGCGGACGATGACGGCTGTCCGGACCCCGACAACGATGGCGACGGCGTGCCCGACGGCTACGACAGCTGCGAAGGCGAAAAGGAAGACATCGACGGCGATCACGACGACGATGGCTGCCCGGACGTAGATCGCGATCGTGACGGAGTGCCGGACACCGCTGACGCGTGCCCGAACGAGGCCGAGGATACGGATGCACTCGGGGACCAGGATGGTTGTCCGGAGGCCGACTACGACGGCGACGGCGTGCTCGACATCGAAGATGCGTGCCCCGAACAGCCGGAGTCGAAGAACGGTCGCGCGGACGATGACGGATGTCCCGATTGAGCGCACGTCGAACGCTGACCTTGCTGTGGGCGGGGATCTTGAGCGCCTCGTGTAGCGGCGACCCGCCCGGCCATGCGATCGGCACGTACAAGGTCGTGATGAAGCTCGAAGAAAATACGTGCGGCCCCGGCGCATTGCCGCTCGCCGACGGCTACAGCTACTCCGTCGAGCTCCGAGCCGACGAGCCGCGCGGCTATTGGCGCGTACCGCATGTCGGCCCGATCACCGGCACGTACCGGGATGGGGCGTTCAGCTTCACCACGAAGGCCACGCTCGAGCTCGGCAACGCCGACGCGGGCACGGCCGGTTGTCTCGTGATCCGCGAGGAGCTGCTCGAAGGGCACGTGACGCTCGCCGACGCCGGGAGCCCGGACGCGGCCGAGCCGCAGACGGATGCGGCGAGCGCACAGCCCCCTGCCGCGGACGCTGCGGGAGACGCGGGCAGCGAAACGAGCGCGGACGCGGGGCACGCGGGCGCGGCCAGCGGCGATGCGAGCGCCGACGCGGCGCCGCTGACCGGCGAGCACACGATCTCGTTTTACCCCGATCCACAAGGCCGCTGCGCGGGCGCACAAGGACCGCTCGGGACATTCGAGCGCCTGCCCTGCAGCGCGCGCTACGGGCTCACAGGCTCCGCGCGCGACTCGTTTTAGGTCCCCCCTCCGTTACGCGCCGCTGCTCGGTGGGCCGCTCGGCGCCTGGCCGGTCGAGCCCGACGCCTCGGGACGGCGTACGGCGACGATCATCAGGTTGGGCGACTCCTGGCCGAAGAAGATACCCGGCAACGCGTCGCGCCCGCTTACTTCGCTCACGCGGAAGCCGCTCGCGTTCATCAACTGACCGAGCTCGTGCAATGAGTAGAGCCGCAGCGAGTACTCGTGCTCGAGCTGGCGGCCGCTGTCGAGGATGACCGTGCGCTTCACTTGCAACCGCGACGTGAAGTAGTTGAACTCGCTCTCCTCCATGCAGACGCAGCCCTCGCCCTCGAACCAGATCAAGTTGGGCTGCGAGCGTAGTACGTGGTCGCGGTTGACCACGTCGAGCAAGAGCGCGCCGCCGGGCTTGAGCGCGCGTAACAAGCGCTCGATGACCTTCCGGTTGGTCTCGTCGTCGAAGTAGCCGAGGCTCGTGCCGAGACAGGTGACCGCGTCGAAGCTGGCGTCGAAGTTGAGCTCGCGCATGTCCGCGTGCAGGAAGTTGATGCGCATGCCGCGCGCCTGCGCCTCTTCGGACGCGCGCGACAGCATGGCCAGCGACAGGTCGACTCCCACGCTCGCATAGCCGCGCGCGCTCAGCTCGATCACGTGCATGCCCAGCCCGCAGCCGACGTCGAGCACGCTCGCCCCTGGCTTGAGCCCGAGCCGCCGCTCGATGAAGTCACACTGCTTGGCGATCTGCTGCCGGCTCGGGGGGCGCACCGTGCGCAAGTAGTCATCGTCGAAGAAGACCTCCCACCAGGCGTAATTGCGCGGCTTGGTCGGCCTGAGCTCCTGCACACGCGCGGTCGCCACCAAGGTCTGCAGGTCGGGCGGTTCGACACGCGCTGGGCGCGCGGGTGCGGCAGCGCCGAGCGCACGCTCGCTGCCCTGCTCGCCGCCGCCC
>CAZYWR010000930.1:0-1944 GCA_964651185.1 uncultured Polyangiales bacterium | reverse complement strand
ACCCCGCCCTCGCGGCGCACGACGAGCGCGCCCCGGCGATCGTCGAGGCGAGCGCGCCAGCGAGCGCGGCTCCGGCGTCGAGCGTGGTGGAGCCGACCGTATCGCGGGCCGAAGTCGTGCACTACCGCCGTCCACCGCAGGCCGGCGGCGCGCGAGCGCGTCGCTGGCTGAGACCGCTGCTCGGCGTGAGTGCAGTCGCGCTGATGTCAGCCGGCTGGCTGATCTGGCCTGAAGCGCCCGCAGCGGGCGCCGCGCGCGCCCCGGCGATGCCGCCCAGCGTGAACACGCCCGCGGCCGCGATCGTAGCTCCATCGCCACAGCCCGAAGCCCCGCGCGCGAGTCCGCCGTCCGGCGCGGCCAGCACGGCCATGACGGGACCCGCTCGTTCCACCCTCGAGGCGCCTCATGCAGAGAGCGCGGCAGCGGCGAGCGCGCCGCGCGAGGTGCGTGCAGGCGCGAACGCTGCGAGCGCACAGCACTCGCCTAGACGGCGCGTGAGCGCGCTGACCAAGCAGGCGAAAGCTTGGGCGCGAAAAGGGCGCGAGGAACGCGCGAAGCGCGCGTACGACGCCGCGCTCGCGCTGTCGCCGGACGATCCGCGCGCGCTCGCCGGACGGCTTCGCCTCGCGCTTCAGGATGGAGACGCCGCGCTCGCGTTGCAGCACGCGCGCACGTTGGCGCGTGTACGGCCGAAATCGGCGATGGCCCAGCTGCTGCTCGGCGACGCCGCGCGCTTGGCGGGGGACCTGCCGACGGCGCGCATCGCCTGGACGCGCGCCGCACAGTTCGGATCGCCCGACGCGCGCGTCCGCTTGCGGCGCGTGCGCGGCTAACTTGCCGCCGCGAAATCCGACCGCGCCGCGGGCGGTCTGCGCACCGGCGTGAGCGCTCGCAGCTTCAGTCCTCGGCTCCGCCAAAGCGCAGGCGCGAGCGTTCGCGCGCCTTGGCTGCCTCAACCTCGCGATCGCGCGGCGCCGCTTGCGTGCTCAACGAGTCGATCAGCTTGCGCGCGCTCGCCGCGACCTCTTCGATCGCGCGCTCGAAGGCCGCTTCATTGGCTTGAGAAGGCTTCGTGAAGCCGCTCAGCTTACGCACGAACTGGAGCGAAGCCGCACGGATCTCTTCATCCGTAGCGGGCGGCTCGAAGTTGAACAGGACTTTGATGTTTCGGCACATGGCGACATCTTTCGTCTCTGACGACCGCGGAAGCGTTTTCGAGCGATAGCGCAAACGGGAACGAGCGCTCTCCCTTTCCCTGTCATGGGCCGGGGAAGCTCGGCTTTGCCGCCGCCGGCGAGCGGCTCCGTCCGAGTGACCATTTCCCAAGCGAGCGCATGCGTCAACATCGCGTTCTTGGCGGAGCTAGTCCGCTGCGGCAACGACGACGATTGTACGACCTGGATGCCCGTATTCCGCTGTGACGACCGCGTCCAGATCACCGACTGCCCTGCGCCGCTCGCGTCCGGCATGCTCGACGCGGCACAGCTGTGGTTCGGCCAGCTCGAACAGGAGCTCTGCCCCGGGATTGCGCAGCGCTGTTTCAGTTCGCCTTCGTGTGCCGGTGGGTCGCTGCAATGCAGGAGCGGCCGATGTGCACTCGTCCGCGACGCTGGGCTGTAGAAAGTCTGCCCGCCGGGCCGAGGCGCGCCGCGCTGCACGTGGCGACCGACGTCGCGAAGCTCCGCCCAATGCGTGCGATCTTGCGCGGGAGCTGGGCGCGCTGCGGACGTCGGCCGAGCGCGCCCAGATTCAGCCGTACGCATCGAGGTCGTCTCCGTTTTCGCACGCCGCGGAAGTGCACGCGGAGCTCGAGCACGACAAGAACTTAGGTAAGATCTCGCTCGTCCCGGATGGAGGCGTAGAGTTCGTGGCTGTGAGGGTGGGAGTGAGCGCTTGCGAAAGAGCACGAGACGGCTCCTGATCGCGCTGGCGCTCGGCGGGCTG
>CAZYWR010000929.1:0-3152 GCA_964651185.1 uncultured Polyangiales bacterium | reverse complement strand
CGAGAGCGCGCGCGAAGGCGAGCCGAGCGCGCCCGTCGAGCGAGACGTGCGATGAGCGAGCCGCGCGATCCCTTGGTCGAGCGTGTAGAGCGCCAGCGCGCCCGGCGTGAGCGCCACGCGCGCGAAGGGGAGCGCTCGCTGGCGCAAAACCTCGCGCTCGCCGGCACGGTCGGTTGGTTGGTGGTGGTCCCGGCTTTGCTAGGGATCGCGCTCGGACGCTATCTCGACGGCGTGCTCGACGCGGGTATCACTTGTACGGCGGCGCTCGTCTTCTTGGGCATCGCGTGCGGGAGCTACCTGGCCTATCGCAGGATTCGCGAGTCATGACGAAGATCCTCTTGCCGCTCTGTGCGCTGCTCCTGTCGCTGGCACTGGCGCCGGCTTATTTTCGCGGCGTGCAGAGGAGTAGTGCGCTCTACCTCGCGGGTCGCACTCGGAGCGCGCTGCTCCTTACCGGCGTTCGGCTCGCGCTGGTCACCGCGCTCGCGCTGGCCGGTGCGCACTTCGGCGGCGCCGTGACGATCGCAATGCTCGCGGGGTTCGTGGTCGCCCGTGCGCGCGCTTTGCGCGCGGGGGTCGCCTCGTGAACCCGAAGCCGCTCACGACCGAGGCCTTGTTCTGGCTCGGGCCCGTGCCCATCAGCGAGCCCGTGGTCACGACTTGGGCGCTCATGGTGGTGCTGGCTTTGGCCGCGTGGGCCGCGCTCCGGGGCCGCGCGCTCCGGCCTTCGCGAGCCCAGGTGGTGGCCGAGGTGTTCGTCGCGACGCTCCAGGCGCAAGTGCGCGAGGTCATGCGCCGCGACCCTGATCCCTTTCTTCCGCTCGTCGGGACCTTGTTCCTGTATATCGCGACCGCCAACCTCGCGGCCTTACTTCCCGGGGTCGAAGCGCCGACCGCGCATCTCGAGACCTCGGCGGCGCTCGCGTTGGTGGTCTATCTCTCCGCGCACGTAGAGGGCGTGCGCACGCGCGGGCTGCGCGCCTATCTCAAGAGCTACGTCGAGCCGAACCCGCTGCTCTTGCCGTTGAATGTCCTGTCCGAGCTCACGCGATCCTTCTCGCTGACCGTCCGCTTGTTCGGGAACATCATGAGCCACGAGCTCGTGCTCGCGGTGGTGCTGTCGCTGGCGGGACTCTTGGTGCCCGTGCCGCTGATGGCGCTGGGCGCGCTGATCGGCCTGGTGCAGGCCTATATTTTCACCATCCTTGCGACGGTCGCGCTGGGCGGGGCGGTCGGCGGCGTCGAGAAAGGCTGACTGTCATGTCTCTGTCCATCGAACAGCTGAGCATCGTGTGCGCGACCCTGGCGGTCTCGTTCGGGTCGATCATCCCCGCCTACAGCGAGGGCAGGGCGATCGCCGCGGCTCTCGAGGCCATGGCGCGCCAGCCCGAAGCGAGTGGAGGTTTGTCGCGCACGCTGTTCGTGGGCTTGGCGATGATCGAGACCATGGCGATCTATTGCCTGGTGATCGCGCTCTTGCTCTTGTATGCAAACCCGTTCGCGGGCAAATCATGAAATTCGAGCCCTGGACGCTGCTCTTTCAGGCGATCAACTTCATCGTGCTCGCCTGGCTCTTGAAGCGCCTCTTGTACCGGCCCGTGCTCGATGTCTTGGAGAAGCGCCGCAGCGAAGCCGAGCTGATCGCCCGCGAGGCGAGCGGCATCGAGGAGCGCAGGAAGCTCGCCGCGCAAGAGGCCGAGCAGGCACGGAGCGCGCTCGCCGAGGAGCTCGCGCGGCTACGCGCGGAGCGCGTGTCCGAAGCCGAAGGCGAGGCCAAGCGTCTGCTCGAGCAGGCACGAGCTCAGGCGGAAGAGCTGCGACACGCGCACGAGCGCACGCTCGAGGAGGAGCAAGAGGCGGCGTACCGCGCGGTGCGCGACCGGGCCCTCGCTCTGGGGCTCGAGGCGGCGGCGAGCCTGTTTCGAGATCTGAGGTCCGAAGAGCTGACGCTCGCGTTCTGGCGTCGCGCGGCGGCCCGGCTCGATGGGCTGTCGCAGGATGAGCGCCAAAAGTTCAGCGGCCCGGACGGCGCTCCGTTGGTCGTGCGCACCTATCCGCCGCTCTCCAGCGAAGAGCGCGCGCGTATGATCGGCGAGCTGACGGCGGTCTTTGCAAACCGAAACGTGAACATCGTCGAGGACGAGGCGCTGATCGCCGGCGTCGAACTCGAAGGACAGCAAGGCATGCTGCGCGCCAGCGTGCGCGCGCTGCTCGACGATCTGCGCGCGCAATGGGGCGAGCATGGCTGAGCTCGACGTTCGGCTGAAGCGCTTTTTCGATGAGGCGAGCCGGCGCGCGGCCGCGCTGCACGTCGAGCCGCGCGTGGAGCCCGTGGGCCGGGTCACATCGGTGGGTGACGGCGTGGCGATGGTGCGCGGTCTCGGCGATTGCGGGCTCGAGGACGTCGTGCTGATCGGCGATCGCGTGCCCGCCATCGCGCTCGGGCTCGAGGAGGAGGTCGCGTGCGTGCTGCTCGACGACGACGACAGCGTGCGCGCCGGGGCCGAGGCGCGCTCCACCCATGCGGGCGTCAGCGTGCCCGTCGGCGACGGGCTGCTCGGACGAGTGGTCGATGCGCTCGGCAGGCCGCTCGACGGCAAACCGCCCCCGCGAAGCCGCGAGCGCGCGCCGATCGAGCGCCCCGCGCCGGCCATCGTCGACCGCGCGCTCGTCAGCGAGCCGCTCGAGACCGGCGTGCTGACGATCGACGCCGCGATCCCGCTCGGGCGCGGTCAGCGCCAGCTTTTGATCGGCGATCGGAAGACCGGTAAGACGGCGATCGCGGTGGACGTCATGCTGAACCAGCGCGAGGGCGACGTGCTCTGCGTGTACGCGGCGATCGGTCAGAAGGCCTCGGCGGTTTGGGAGGTCGTGGACGCGCTGCGCCAGCGGAACGCCTTGGAGCGCAGTCTGGTGGTCGTCGGCGAGGCCGACGCCCCGCCTGGGCTCGCCTGGTTGACGCCGTACGCGGCCTGCACGATGGCGGAGTACTTCCGCGACCGAGGCCGGCACGTGCTGCTCGTGCTGGACGATCTGACCAAGCACGCCGACGTATATCGCGAGCTCTCGCTGTTGCTGCGCGGATCGCCGGGGCGCGAGGCGTTTCCCGGCGACATCTTCTACGTTCATTCGCGGCTGCTCGAGCGCGCGGC
>CAZYWR010000928.1:0-3412 GCA_964651185.1 uncultured Polyangiales bacterium | reverse complement strand
GATCGAGCACGGGCGCGCTCGCGGGCGCCGTCGAGGTGTCGAGCTGCGTCGCGACATGCGCTGGCCCGGACACGACGGCCTCCCGCGGCCGCACGGCCGCGGGGGCCTGCATAGCAGCCTGTGTGGCCGAACGCGCGCCCGCCGGTGTACTGCGGAACCAGTGCTGTGCGGCGAGTCCGATCGCGCAGATCACGGAGATGGCGGCGGCGAGGAAGAGCGCACGCCGCGCGCGCCGAGGCTGGATGGGTCGAGGTTCGGTCGCCGCGCGCGCGGTCAGCGCCAGGAGCGCCTCGCGCAACGCCTGCGCGCTCTCGTAGCGAGCGGCTGGCTCTTTCGCGAGCGCGCGCGCGATGACGGCGTCGACCTGCGCGGGCAACCCCGCGCGCAGCGTGCTCGCCGGCGGGAAGGTTCCGCCTTCGAGCACCTGCATCGCCAGCTCCCCGAGGGACTCGCACGCGTAAGGCAAGCGGCGCGTCAGACATTCGTAGAACACCACGCCGAGCGCATACACGTCCGCGCGCCCGTCGATGGCGCGCTCGCCGCGCAATTGCTCCGGTGCCATGTAGAGCGGCGTGCCGGGCGCCATGCCTTCGCGCGTGATCGGCGCGCTGGTCGTCAGCGTGGCGTCGAACTTGGAGACGCCGAAGTCCAGCACCTTCACGCGCAGGGGCTCATTCGGCTCGCGCGTGTCGAGCAGGAACAGGTTGTCGGGCTTGAGGTCGCGATGGATGATGCCGGCGTCGTGCGCCGCCTGGATCGCGTCGCACGCCTGCGCGACGATCTGCACGGCCTCGCCGAGCGCGAGCGGTCCGCGCTGCTCGATCACGCTCTTGAGCGAGGCCCCCTGCAGCAGCTCCATCACGATGTACGGCGTTCCGTCCGGGAGCTCGCCCGCGTCGAATGTCTCGACAATGTGCGGATGGCCAATGCGTCCGGCCGCCGACGCCTCGCGCAAGAAGCGACGCACCGCGTCCGGGACGAGCAGCATGATGCCACGGTGCAACAGCTTGAGCGCGCGCCGATGCTTCGTGTGCTCGTGCTCGACTTCGTAGACCGTACCCATGCCGCCGCTGCCGAGCGGGCGAATGATGCGAAAGCGGCCCGCGAGCACGGTCCCGGGGGCGATCACGTGGGCAGCGTTGGGCATACGAACGGCGCTAGCAGGAAGCCCGCACGAACTTACAGGCGCGCCTGCGCGCCGGCAACGCGAAAGCAGGAACCGCGGCGCGCTTCGCACACGCGCTTGTGCGCTCGGGAACCTTTGGGCCCCGTCAGATCACGGCCCGGTCACGGTGAGCGTATAGGGCTGTGTGGCGTAATGCGGAATGCTCGAGCCTGTCGAGTACGTGCCCGCGGTCTGTCGCGGGTCGGGCAAGCTCACGAAAATGTAGTAATCGCCTGCGGCGACGGTCGGGGTAAGCGTCAAGTTGCTGCCGGCGGGCCCGCTCTGGGAAGTTTGCGCCGCTCCGTTTCCTTGCGCGGCGAAGAGCACCACGTTCGGCGAGAGCTCCGACGGGAAGTCGCTGAGCGCGATGTTCGCCGTCCCGGCGGAGAGCGTGACCTTGTACCAATCGTCCCAGATCCCGAAGTCGTGCGTATCAGCGCTCGACCAGCCGGCGAACATGTAACCGTGCATGGGCGTGCCTACGCTGAGCGGTGTGGCCTGGTTCCGCTGATCGTTGGGTTCGTTCAGGTCCGGCACGCCCGTGTAGTCGGCGCGCAACGTATACGTGTACGGGCCCAGGTCGGAGATGTTACCGGAGTTTTGCCGCACGACGATGCGGAAGGTCGTGGCGGCCTGCGTCGTCACCCACAAGGAGCCTCCGACGCCCGGCGGCGTCCCTGCTGAGGTCTGCAGGGATCCGTTCTCGGCCGAGCTCAACAACGAGAACTGGATCACGCCGTTGGGCGCGACGTCGGTGACTTTGACGAGCACGACACCGCCCTGCACGGGATCGGCCGGCGTCGTGAACTCGAAATAGTCCAGATCCATCTGCGTCTGGATACACCCGTGGTGATCGGTGTTGAGCGCGTACGGCGAGGCGTGGCCGGGATCATCGTTCGCGGGCGCTTCCGGTTGGCCGCATGCTTCGTCGCCCGCGGCGGGCGGGGGTCCGGCCGCGTCCGTGGCGCCGGCATCCCTCGCGCCGTCTCCGGCGTCCATACCCGCATCGATGCCTGCCTGGGTGGCTGCGTCCGGTGGCCCTCCCGCGTCGCGCACGACGTTGCCCGCATCGGGTGCTGGGATCAGTTGCCCGGCGTCGTCGAGCGCATCCTTGCTCGCGAGCACGCTGGCGCACTGGCCGCCGTTGACGCAGACCTGCCCAGACGTGCACTGGTCCTTGGTGACGCACGGATCGCGGCATTCGTTGTCGACGCCACAGATCTGACTGCCGGCGCAGCTGCTCGTCTGGGGGACGCATGCCGTCTCTTGGGGGAGCTGACAGACGCCGCTGTCGAGGCCGTGCACGCAGCGCTCGCTGCTCGGACAGTCCCGATCCTCGGTGCACTGGCTGTGGCAGTACGTGAAGACACAGACCAGGGGCTTACCGCAGTCCGAATTGAGCGCGCAGCCTACGCCGAGCTCCGCCGCGCGAATCTTCTCGTCGTCGCTGCTGTTGCAGGCGAATATGCCGAACGCGCAGAGCGCAGTCGCGACGGAAGGCGCGGCGAGCGCGTACGCGGCGCGGAGGCGTGACAGAGAATACGGATCCGGCATCCGCGCCACCTCTTGGTTGCTGCGAGTCGCTATCACAGACTCGCTTTGGCGACAAGCGCGCGACCCGCGCCTTTTGCCGACAAATTTGCGAGCGCGCGGCCACCGCCTGGCGGGCATGGATCCTCAGCCGCGTGCGCGTTCGCGATGCGCGATCACGCGGCGATAGGCCTCGCGACGATCGATCCCGAGCGCGCCCGCGAGCTCTTTGGCGACCTCGCGCGCGCCCAGGCCGCTCGCGAGTCGTGCGTCGAGCAGCGCGTGGACATCGACCGGCGGTGTCTCGACCGCCTCGGGCGCGTCGCCCGCCTCATCCCCGTGCTCCGGCGCGCCCTCGATCACGATGGTCAGCTCGCCCTTGGGCGCTCCTGCGAAGCGCGCGCATAGGGCGTCGAGCCGATCGCGCGCGACCTCTTCATGAAGCTTCGTCAGCTCCCGGCACACAGCGGCGCGGCGCGCTGCGCCGCATGCGGCTCGAAGCTCACGCAGCGTGTCGGGCAACCGGGCCGGCGCTTCGAACAGCACCGTGGCCATGCGTTCGCGCGCGATGGTCGAGAGCGCCTCGCGCCTTCGCTTGCCCGCGCGCGGCAGAAAGCCGACGAAGCGAAAGCGCTCCACCGCGAGCCCCGACACGCTCAACGCCGCGAGCACGGCGCTGACGCCGGGCACGGGCTCGATCTCCACGCCACGCGCGAG
>CAZYWR010000927.1:0-2564 GCA_964651185.1 uncultured Polyangiales bacterium | reverse complement strand
GCCGACGCGCGGCGGTCGCTCGCGCGAAAGAACACCACGTCGCCGGCGTACGGCTTGGGCACATACCTGGAGCGCAACGCGACGCACTGGCGGAAGTTGTGCAAGAACGCCTCCTGCTCCGGGAACAGGTCGCGCACTTCCGGCGGCCTGGCGGCACGCGGCGTGCACAGGAGCTCGATCAGCGTAGGCGCCATGGCGGCTAAGAAGACCAGGATCTCCTCGTTCGTGCGCGGGGCTTGCGCCGCCTGTCCGGGTTGTTCGGTGTCGATCAGGAACACGGGCCCGAGCGCCTCGCGCTGGTGGCGAAGCTGCTGCGCCATCTCGTACGCGGCGAGTCCGCCGAACGAAGCGCCGCCCACGAGGTAGGGTCCGCTCGGCCAGCGCGTACGAACGAGCTCGATGTAACGTGCCGCGAGCCGCTCGAGGCAGGCGTCGCTGCTGTGATAGTCGGCGCGCACGGCGTACACCGGCTGTTCCGGATGGAGGTGCGCAGCGAGGCTGAGATAGCTGGTCTCTACGCCGCCGGCGCCGTGGATCAAGAACAGCGGTACGCGCTTCGGATGGCCGGCGCGCAGCTCTAGCAAACGCGGCCCGGACCCAGTCGCGCGGGCAGCCGCAGGCGGGAGCGGCGCCTCTTCGCCCGGCGCGTGCTCGTCGATGTGGCGAGCGAGCGACGCGATCGTCGGCTTGTCGAAGAGCACGGCCAACGGGGGCGTGGCCGGCAGCAGCTCACGCAGTCTGGCGTGTGCGCGCACCATCAGCAGCGAATGACCGCCCAGATCGAAGAAGCTCGCGTCTGCCTCCACGCGCTCGAGCTGGAGCACGTCGCGCCATGCGCGCGCGATCAGTATCTCGGTGGGGGTGTGCGGCGCGCGGCCGGCTCCGGTGCGCGCGGCCGGCACAGGGAGCCGCGCGCGGTCGAGCTTGCCATTGGGGCCGAGCGGCAACGCGTCGAGCACCATGATCCACGAAGGCACCATATGCTCTGGCAAGCGCGCCTTCAGGTGCGCGCGTAGCTCGTCGGACGATTCGGCGGCGGCGGCGTAGGCGATCAGGCGTAGCTCGCCGGCCTCCTCTCGGGCGCTGACCGCGCACGCGCGCACGCCGGGGTGCGCCGCGAGCGCCGCCTCGATCTCCGCGGGCTCGACGCGAAATCCGCGCACTTTCAGCTGCTGATCAGCGCGGCCGAGGAACTCGATGTCGCCCGACGGGAGCCGGCGCACGATGTCGCCCGTGCGGTAGACGCGCGCGCCCGTCGTAGGATCGAAGGGATCGCAGAGGAAGCGCTCGGCGCTGGCACTGGCGTCGAGCGCGTAGCCGCGCGCCACCTGCGGGCCGCCAATATAGAGCTCCCCGCGCACGCCCGCCGGTACTGGCTGTAGCGCGCGGTCGAGCACGTACGCGCGCGTGTCGCCGAGTGGGCGGCCGAGCGGCACGGTCGCGGCCTCGTTCTCGCCCGCAGGCTCGCCCACGTCGAAGGTAAGCACGCCGACGGTCGTCTCGGTGGGGCCGTAGTGGTTCAGGATGCGCAGCGCCGGCGCGAGTTGGCGCAGGCGCACCGCGAGCTCCCAGCGCAAGGTCTCGCCGCCGAGCACGAGCAGCTCGCGCGGCAGCGCGCGCTGGGATCGCGCGCCGGCGAGCAAGGCCGCCATGTGCGAGGGCGTGATCTTCAAGACGTCGATGGCGTGCGCCGCGAAGTACGCACCTAGCGCGTCCGCGTCCATCACCAGCTGGCGCGCGATGAAGTGCAGGCAGCCGCCGGTGCATAGCGCGAGAAAGAGCGCGGTGTGGCCGAGATCGGCCGCGAACGTCGAGACGTGGGCATAGCGCGATCCCGGCGGCAGCGCGGCGCGCGCGGCCATGGCAGCGATGTAGTGGACGAGGTTTCGATGCTCGATGCCCACGCCCTTCGGCTTGCCCGTCGAGCCGGACGTGAAGATGAGATACGCGAGCTGCGTGGGGCGCACGCGCATCACGGGCCGCTCGCGCGGCTCGCGCGCAATCGCGCCGGCGTCGCTGTCGATCCGTATGCGCGCGCTGGACAGGCCTGCTTGGGCCGCGGCGAGGCTCGCTTCGGTGATGAGGATGCTTACGCGCGCGGCGGTGATCAGCTCGCAAGTCCTCTGCGCCGGCTGCTGCGCGTCGAGCGGTACGTATGCGCCTCCAGCCTTGGCGACGGCGAGCATGCCCACGATCACGCTGGCGCTCCGCTCGGCAAGCCATAGGCCGACCAGCGTATCGGGACCGACCCCGTGCTTTTGCAGATAGTGCGCGAGCTGGTTCGCGCGCTCGTCGAGCTCGCGGTAGCTGAGCCGCTCGTCGGCCGCGACCCGCGCCAGCTCTTCCGGCGCGCGCGCCGCCTGCGCTTCGAATAGCTCGTGAAACCCGCCCTCCGGAACGGCGAGCGAAGGCGGGCTGTGCGCGTGCAGCCGCCGTTGCTCGGCGTCGGAGAGCAGGGTCAGCTCGGAGATGCGCGCGTGCGGTCGTTGCCCCAGGTCGCGCAGCAAGCAGCCGAACTGACTGACTATGCGCTCGATGGTGGCTGGATCGAACAGCGCCGCCGA
>CAZYWR010000926.1:0-4253 GCA_964651185.1 uncultured Polyangiales bacterium | reverse complement strand
GGTGAGCGCCAGATGCGGGTCGAGGTGCGAGCGCTCGGCGGCACGATCACGCGCGCCACGCTGCGCGCCGAGCTGGCCCCGGACGCACGCGTCGATCCGACGCGCCTCGCGGTCTACGCCGCGGCGGACATGGACGGTCTGCTGCGCGCGTTGCGCGCTGGCGAGCGGGCGCGCGCGCGTCCGAGCGACGTGCGCCTGGCGATCGCGGCCACGGACGAGCGAGAGCTCGCGGCGAAGGCCGCCCGCGCCGCCGAGCAGCTGCGGACCCAGCGCAGCGCGGCGCCCGCCACGCTCGAGGAGGGCGTCTACTTCGGCGCAGGAGAGCAAGCCGGGGAGCTCGCCTTCGTCTTCACGGGGCCGGCGGGCGCGTATCCGGGGATGGGCCGGGAGCTGGGCCTCGCCATGCCGGAGCTCATCGACGCGCTGGGCGCGCGCATGTCGTCGCTGCGCGAGGCGGCGGGCTGGCTCTACGAACAGGCGCCCGACTACCGCGCGAGCCCCGTCGAGAAGCTGTGGGGCTCGTCGTTCTTGATCCAGCTGCACGCCGAGCTCACGCGCGGTGTCCTCGGCATGCGACCGCAGGCGGCCATCGGATACTGCTCGGGCGAGACCAACGCGCTGTTCGCCCTGGGGGCGTGGGACGACCTCGACGGGTTTCGCCGGCAAATCGACGAGCATCAGGTGTACACGCGCGAGCTCAGCGGCGAGCTCCAGTGCGTGCGCCGAGCGTGGAAGGTCTCTCCGGGCAGCGACGTGAGCTGGTCGTCGTTGCGCCTCTTGGCACCGCTCGCCGACGTACGGCGCGCCTTGCAATCCGAGCCCCGCGTCCACCTCACGATCGTGAACGCTCCCACCGACGTGGTGATCGCCGGAGAATTGGCCGGCTGCGCGCGGGTAGCGGCCCGGCTCGGCGCCCAGCGGGCGCGCTCGCTCGAGTACGAATTCGTGATGCACTGCCCCGAGGCGCGGGAGTACGCAGCGGCCTGGCGGGCACTTCACCACCGTCCCACTCGGGACGTGCCAGGGGTGCGCTTCTACACGCACGCCACGCTCTCGAGCTACGCGCCGAGCGCGGACGCGGTGGCAGACGCGCTGACGGGGCAGGCGATGAACCTGGTCGACTTCCCTGCGCTGATCGAGCGCGCGTGGGCGGACGGGGTGCGCGTGTTCGTCGAGCACGGTCCCCACGCCGGCTGCACGAGGTGGATCGACGATGTATTGGGATCGCGCCCGCACCTGGCGGTGCCCCTCGATCGATACGGGCGTTCATCCACGCTCCAGGCCGTGGATGCGCTGGCGCGCCTGGTCGCCGCGGGGGTCCAGCTGGACCACGCGCGGCTCGAGGCCCGGCTCGCGCCAGCGGCGGCGCCGGGAGCCGCCAGCACGACCAGCGCGCGCCGTGCGCTGTGGATCTCGCTGCCCTCGCACCTGGAGCCGGTTCGCATGAACGCGGCACGCCCCGCGCAGCTCGACGACGCGGTGGAAGTGGAAGAGTCCGCGCAGGTCATGGCGCCCGCCCCCAGACTCCCGGCGCATGCTCCCGCCCTCGTGATCCCTGTGCGCACGCCTGCCGACGGCACCGCGCGGCCGGCGCAAGCTCCGGCCGCATCGCAGGTCGATCCGCGCCTCGAGCTCCAGCAGCAGCTCAGCGAGCTGCATCGAGGCTACCTCAGACATCAGGGTGCGGCGCACGCCGAGTTCCTGCGCATCGTCTTCGCGCGGGTTGCCTCGCCTCCTGCCGCAGCGCGGCAGACTCGATCGAGCGCGGCCCTCGAGGCGGCGCCGGCCGCGGATCTCACACCACGCATCGAGGCGGAGCCCAGCGCCGCGCCGCACGCCGCGGAGCGCAGCGCACGCGGAGGGCCGCGTACGCCGCGCGGACCGAAGCTCGGGCGCGCAGAGCTGGAGATCCTCGCGTCCGGGAAGATCTCGTCCGTCTTCGGCCCGCTCTTCGAGAGACAGGACGTCTACAGACGTCAGGTGCGCATGCCGGAGCCTCCGCTGCTCTTGGTCGATCGCGTCCTCGGCATCGAAGGCGAGCCCGGAGAGATGGGACTCGGTACGATCTGGACCGAGACTGACGTCACCAAAGACGCTTGGTACCTGCATCAGGGCCGGATGCCCGGGGGCATTCTGATCGAGTCGGGGCAGGCGGACCTGCTGCTGATTTCGTGGCTCGGCATCGACTTCCTCAACCGAGGTGAGCGCGTCTACCGCTTGCTCGGCTGCGAGCTCACGAGCTACGGCGAGCTCCCCCGCATCGGAGATACCCTGCGCTACGAGATCCACGTGGACGGACACGCCAGACACGGCGACGTCCGGCTCTTCTTCTTTCACTACGACTGCTGGGTGAACGGCGAGCTGCGCGTGAGCGTGCGCAACGGTCAGGCCGGCTTCTTCAGCGACGGAGAGCTCGCGGCCTCGGCCGGCGTGCTGTGGAGCGCGGACGAAGCGAGCCCCACGCCCGCCGCGCAAGCGCGCATCGCCCCGCCGCGCGTGCGCTGTACGAAGGATCGCTTCACGGCCGCCGACATCGCCGCGTTCGCGGCGGGGGACGGGCACGCCTGCTTCGGCCCCGGCTTCGAACGCCTCGCGACGCACAGCGCCACCCCGAGCATTCAGGCCGATCGCATGCGCCTGCTCGACGAGGTGACCCACTTCGACAGCGCGGGCGGCCCCTGGGGACGCGGGTACCTGCGGGCGCGCCTGAGCGTGCGGCCGGACCATTGGTTCTTCCCCGGACACTTCAAGAATGACCCGTGCATGCCCGGCACGCTGATGTTCGAGGGCTGCTTGCAGGCGCTCTCCATCTACCTCGCCGCGTTGGGTTACACGATCGAGCGCGATGGCTGGCGCTTCGAGCCGGTGCAAGGGGAGACGTACCACTTGCGCTGCCGGGGACAGGCCGTGCCGACGTCGAGAGAAGTGGTGTACGAGGTCTTCGTCGACGAAGTCGTGGACGGCGAACAGCCCACGATCTACGCCGACCTCCTCGGCAGCGTCGACGGTCGCAAGGCCTTCCACTGCCGCCGGATGGGTCTGCGCATCGTCCCGGCCTGGCCGATGGACCCGGGGCGCGCGCTGGCCGAGCTCCCCGCGCAGACGCGGCCGGGCCCCGTCGCGCGCAGTGCGGGGTTCGACTTCGACCATCGCTCGCTTTTGGCCTGCGCGCTGGGGCGGCCCTCGGAGGCGTTCGGCGCCATGTACCTGCCCTTCGACGGCCCGCGCCGCGTCGCGCGCCTGCCCGGACCCCCGTATCACTTCATGTCGCGCGTCGCGAACGTGCAGGGCACGGCGGGAGGCATGGAAGTCGGTTCGTGCGTCGAGGCCATCTACGACATCCCCGCTGACGCCTGGTACTTCTCGGAGAGCGCGCGCGCGGTGATGCCCTACGCGGTGCTGCTCGAGGTCGCCCTCCAGCCGTGCGGCTGGCTGGCTTCGTACGTCGGCTGCGCGAGCACGTCCCCGGTCGACCTGGTGTTCCGAAATCTCGACGGGCGGGGCACGGTCCGGGCCGAGGTCTGGAGCGACGCCGGCAGCCTGACGACCACGGCGAAGCTCACCTCACTCTCCCGCGCGGGGACCCTGATCCTCGTGGGCTTCGCGGTCAGCGTGCGCGCGGGGGGCCGGCTCGTGTACGACCTCGAGACGAACTTCGGGTTCTTCACGATCGACGCGCTGAAGAACCAGGTTGGACTGCCCGTGACCGCCGAAGCGCGGGCCCGCCTGCGCGAGCCGAGCTCGATCGAGGTCGATCTGATCGGCTCGCCGCCGGCTTTTTTCTCCGGCTCACTGCGGCTGCCAGGATCAAAGCTGCTCATGATCGACCGAATCACGGGCTTGTGGCCGAGCGGCGGGCAGGCGGGGCTCGGACGCATCCGCACGGAGAAGACGGTGCGGCCGGGTGAATGGTTCTTCAAAGCCCACTTCTTCCAGGATCCGGTGCAACCCGGATCGCTCGGCATCGAGGCGCTGCTCCAGACGCTCCAGGCCCTCATGCTCGCGCGCGGGATGGGCGCCGGGATCGAACACGCGTGCTTCGAGCCGATCGCGCTCGAGACCGCGCTGACCTGGAAGTATCGTGGCCAGATCGTGCCCGAGACCGAGCTGGTCGTCGCGGAGCTCGAGCTCCGCGAGGTCAGCCACGCAGGCGGTCGCTGCACCGCGCTCGCCTCCGGCTCGCTGTGGGCCGACGGCAAGCGCATCTACGAGGTCTCGGGGCTGGGGATGCGCATCGTTCCGTCGGTGCTGCA
>CAZYWR010000925.1:0-10115 GCA_964651185.1 uncultured Polyangiales bacterium | reverse complement strand
CGGATGACGGCGCGCGATGGCGCGCATCTTGTGGACCACGTGGTCGGGCGCGCTGCCGAGCCCGTACAGCTGCTCCTCGCGCGTGGGCGAGGTGCGGATCTCGCCGCGCGGCGGCGTGAGCGACATGCCGACCAAGTCTAGGAAGTCGCCGGCGATCACCACGCACAGCGGGCGCTCGGGACGGCGGTTCTTGCGGTGATGGTCGAGCAACGAAACCAGCTGATCGTCGACCTCGGCCTCGCGCGTGAGCCACGAGGTGGCTGCCCAAGGTCGCAGATGGGTGACGATGTCCGAGCCGAGGTGAACGTCGGAAAGTAAGACGTAGTCGAAGCGGCCGGCCTCTTGCACAGAGCTGCGATCCGCGCGGGCTGACCGTGCCTCTTCCCAACCGTCTGGCGGAGCGGACCCTTGCATACCTTTGAGAACTGCGCGCGCACCGCACCAGGAGGGCGACGCGATCGCAACAACTCGGCGAAATGGCCGCTGCCGCGAGTTCACACAACGGCACTCAGGCTCGCCGCGCGCACCGCGCAAGGAGCCGGGCGTGGGCCGCCAAGGACCGTCTGGGGGGCGCGCAAACTGCCGGAGGCCCTTGCGCGCTGCCGAGGTATGTACACTTTCGTCAAAGGCGCTTGCGTGACATGCGCATGACGACGGCGCGCGCCCGCTGTAGCATGTGGAATGCGAGACACCCCGATTTACGACTCCATCCTCGATGCCGTCGGCCACACCCCGATGGTCCGGCTCGCGCGCATCGGTCGCGACCTACCTTGCGAGCTGCTCGCCAAGTGCGAGTTCATGAACCCGGGCGGATCGGTCAAGGATCGGATCGGCGTGCGCATGCTGCTCGACGCGGAGGCTTCGGGGCGCATCAAGCCGGGTGACACGCTGATCGAGCCGACCTCGGGCAACACCGGCATCGGGCTCGCGCTGGCGGCCGCGGTGCGCGGCTACCGCGTGATCATCACGATGCCCGAGAAGATGAGCCAGGAGAAGCAAGTCGTGCTCGAGGCGCTCGGGGCCGAGATCATCCGTACGCCGACCGAAGCCGCCTGGGACTCGCCCGAGAGCCACATCGGCGTCGCGCGCCGGCTGCGCGAAGTCATCCCGCACTCGCACATCCTCGACCAATACGCGAACCCCAGTAACCCGCTCGCCCACGAGGAGGGCACGGCCGCCGAGATCCTCGCGCAGTGCGAAGGCCGGCTCGACGCGGTCGTGATGACCGCCGGGACGGGCGGCACGATCACGGGCGTGGCGCGCGGGCTCAAGCGCGCGTTGCCCGAGCTTAAGGTGATCGGGGTCGACCCGGAGGGTTCGATCCTGGCCGGCCCGGGCGAGATCAAGAGCTACAAGGTCGAGGGCATCGGCTACGACTTCATCCCTGACGTGCTCGATCGCTCGCTGGTCGATCGCTGGATCAAGAGCAACGACCGCGACTCCTTTCGCGTGGCCCGGCGCCTGATCCGGCAGGAGGGGCTCTTGTGCGGCGGCTCGAGCGGGGCCGCCGTGTGGGCGGCGCTATCGGTCTGCCGCGACATGCAGCCGGGGCAGCGCGTGGTCGTGATCCTCCCCGACTCGATCCGCAACTACCTATCCAAGTTCGTCAGCGACGCCTGGATGCGCCAGCACGGTTACTTGCAGTCCGACTGGGAGCTCGGCACGATCGGCGATGTCTTGCGTTCGCTCGGCCAGCGCAAGCTCATTACCTTGCCCATCGATGCCCCCATCTCCGAGGCCACGACGCTGTTCAAGGAGCACGGGATCTCGCAGATCCCGATCTGCGACGCGGGCCGTCTGGTCGGCATCTTGACCGAGCTCGACCTCATGCAGCAGCTGGTGTCAGGGCGTGCCACGCCTGCGACCACGGTCGCGGAGGCCATGGTGCGTCGCGTCTCGAGCATCGAGATCAACGCGCCTGCGGGCGAGCTGCTGGCGATCTTCGAGCGCGGCGAGGTGGCGCTGGTGATCGACGCGGAGCGCCGGCTGCTCGGCCTGGTTACGAAGATGGATCTGATCGACATCGTCGCCGGGCGTCGCGGCATGACCCTGCGCAGCCAGCACCCGCCCAAGGCCTGATGCCATGCTCTCCGCCCCGCACGGCCCCGCGCACGCGCCCTCCTTTCACGTCGAGCACGGCGAGGCGGAGCGAGGCAAGCGGCTCGCCTTTTCAGGCCGGCTGACGTTCGCCGAGGCGGGCCAGCTTTGGGACGAGCTGCGCGGGGCCCTGCGTCAGCTTCGCCGGCGCGAGCGCGTGGATCTCGACATGTCCGGCGTGGATTGGCTCGACGGCGGCGCGATGGCGCTCCTCGCGCATTTTCGCTGCGCCATCTATCGCCGCGGCGGGCGCGCGGAGTTCGTCGGCGCCTCGGAGCCGGTGCAGGAGATCATCCGGCTCTACCGCGGAGACCAGCCGGTCGGCCGCCTCAAGCGCCGCAAGCCTCCGTCCGCGCTCGGCGAGATCGGCGATGCCACCATCGCGCTCGCGCGCGAGGCGCAGCTGATGCTCGCTTTTCTCGGCCAGCTCGTGCTGGCGGCCGGAGGGGCCGTGCGCACGCCGAAGAGCGCCAACCTGCGCGAGCTCCCCCCGACCATGGAGCGCACGGGCGCCGACGCCGTCCCGATCGTGCTGCTCATCAACTTCTTGGTCGGACTGGTGATGGCCTTTCAGGCCTCGGCGCAGCTGAGGCGGTTCGGCGCGAACATCTTGGTCGCCGATCTGATCGGCATCTCGATCACGCGCGAGCTCGGTCCGTTGATGACGGCGATCGTCGTGTGCGGGCGCTCGGGGGCGGCCTTCGCGGCCGAGCTCGGCTCGATGCGCGTCAACGAGGAGATCGACGCGCTGCGCACGATGGGGCTCGACCCGCTGCGTTTCCTGGTGTTGCCGCGTCTGCTCGCGCTCTTGATCGTTGTCCCCATGCTCGCGCTGCTCGCGGACGTGATAGGCATCCTCGGAGGGCTGGCGGTCGCCACCGGTCACCTCGAGCTGAGCTTCGAGGCCTACATGCACGAGCTCGAAAAGGCGGTGCGCGTCTGGGACGTCAGCTCGGGCCTGATCAAGAGCGTGCTGTTCGCCTTTGCGATCGGCTTCATCGCCTGCCAGCAGGGGCTCGCCACGGAGGGCGGCGCCGAAGGGGTGGGGCGGCGCACGACGGCAGCGGTCGTGGCCACGCTGTTCGTGTTGATCCTGATCGACGCGGTGTTTACCGTCTTTTTCCGGCTCTTGGAGAGGTGAGCGGCGCGATGGCTGAGCCCTTGATCCGAGTCGTGGACTTGAGCATCGGCTGGGGCGACACCGTTCTGCAGGAGCACGCCAACTTCGAGATCGATCGCGGCGACGTGTTCGTGATCCTGGGCGGGAGCGGCTCCGGCAAATCGACGATGCTGCGCTACCTGATCGAGCTCGAGACGCCGCTCGCTGGTCAGGTGATCTATGAACGCGGTCTCGCGCCTCCTCGCGAAGGTGGCCCGCCCCGCTTCGGGGTCACGTTCCAGTCCGGCGCCCTGCTCGGTTCGTTGACGGTGGGCGAGAACGTGGCGCTGCCCTTGAGCACCTGGACCGGCCTTCCAGACGAAGCGATCGAGGCGATCGTCGAAGCGAAGCTGCGGCTGGTCGGACTTCATGGCACAGAGAGTAAGATGCCTGCGGAGCTGTCAGGGGGGATGAAGAAGCGGGCGGCGATCGCGCGCGCGATGGCGCTCGAGCCAGAGCTCATCTTCCTCGACGAGCCCTCTGCCGGCCTCGACCCGATCACCGCGGCGGCGCTCGACGACCTCATCCTCAGCCTGAACGAGCGGATGGGCATCACGGTCGTCATCATCACCCACGAGCTCGCCAGCATCTTCAACGTGGGCAAGCGCTGCATCATGCTCGATCGCGCGAGCCGCAGCATCATCGCGCGCGGAGATCCGCGCGAGCTGCGCGATCATTGCGACGATCCGCGGGTGCGGGCGTTCTTTCACCGGCTCCCGAGCGAAGACGCGGCGTCGGCGGCGGGAGGCGGCGCGTGACTGCTCCCACGAACCACTGGAAGCTCGGGCTGTTCGTGGTCGGCGCCGCGCTGGTGGGGCTGGCGACCATCGGCCTGTTCGCGGGGCGCGCGCTGCGCAAAGACACGGTCCGCTACACGTCGTACTTCGACGAAGCGGTAGGCGGTCTGAGCGAAGGTTCGTCGGTCAGCTATCGCGGCGTGAAGATCGGCAAGGTCTCGCAGATCAACATCGCCCCCGACCATCGCCACGTCGAAATCAAGTACGACCTCGGAGTCGATGAGCTGAAGCGTTTGGGGCTGGCCAAGGGCAGCGGCCGGAAGACCGCGATTCAGGTCCCGCCTGACTTACGCGTGCAGGTCGGCTCGAGCGGACTTACGGGCAGCAAATACCTGCAGATCGACTTCTTCACGCCGGCGACCCATCCGCCGCCGAACCTGCCGTTCCGCGTGCCGGAAAACTACATCCCCACGACGCCCTCGACGATCAAGAGCTTGGAGACCTCCGTGACGCAGGCGGTCGATCAGTTTCCCGCGCTGGCCCGGCACGCGGAAACCATCCTCAGTCAGCTGCAGCAGATCTTGAGCGAGCTGCAGCAAGAGCAGCTGCCGGCGCGCGCGTCGGGCACGCTGGCGAGCGCGACCGCGGCGTTCACGGCGCTGCGCACCAAGACCGACGAGCTGCCGGTCGGCGGCGTGTCACGCGATCTTCGCGCCGTGCTGACGCGCGCCGACGCGCTGCTCGGGCGGGCGGACGAGGTGGTGGCGCGCGCCAACAGCGAGCGAGGGCTCATGAACAGTCTCCAGCGCGCGTCGGATGCATTGGGTGACGTCGCGGGCAACGCCAACTACGTCGTGTACGACCTCGACTCGACCTTGCACGACCTGCGCGAAGCGGTCGACGCCGTGCGCGAGCTCGCGGACGATCTCACGCGCGATCCGGACATGCTGGTCAAGGGCAGGGCGAGGTCGAGCGAATGAGACGCGACCATCCTGCACGCGCGCGCGACGGCGCATCCTGCGGTGAGGCGCAGGACGGCGCCGATCAGTCCGCGCTATCGTGCGGGCGCGCGCTGGTTTGGGTCGCGTGCCTATGCGCGTGTGCCGCGCTGCTCGAGGCGTGCGCGCTGTTCGGCAAGAGCGCGCCGTTGGACATTCGCTACTACAGCGCGGAACGAGCGCCCTGGTCGGGTCCGCCGGCGCCCGTGCTCGCGGCTGCGCTCGGGCCCGCTGGCACCACCCCCCAAAACGCCGCCTCCGGGCCTGCCGCGCGTGCGACGCTCCGCCTCGGACGGGTGACGAGCGGCGACTACCTGCGCGAGCGCATCGCGTATCGCAGCTCCGCGCGCGAGCTCGGTTATTACGAGACGCGGCGCTGGACCGAGCGGCCCGAGGCCTACCTGCGGCGGGCGCTCGCGTCCGCGCTGTTCGAGGAGCGTAGCTTGACGCGGGCGGTCTCGGGCCCGGCGCCCACGCTCGAGGTGGAGCTCATCGAATTCGACGAGCAGCTCGCGCCCGTGCATGCGGCGCGCGTGCGCGCCCGCGCGCTGCTCACGGATCAGCGCGTGTCGCGCTTCGAGCACACGTTCAGCGCGGAGCAGCCCGTGGACGGCCGGAACTTCGAGAGGGTCGCCAGCGCCATGGCGGCCGCGCTCGACCGCTGCGTCGAGGAGATCAGCGATCGCGTGGTGGCGGAGCTCGCGAGCGCCGCACCCTCGGCGAACATGCCCGCGGTTCCCTCGACAGACGGCTTCGGACGATCGCCCGGGCAAGCGGCACCGTAGCGCGCGCGTTCGCGTCCGATCAGAGGCTTCGCGGAGCTCGTGTACTCCGTCGAGGTCACGTCCGCGTCGTCCGCGCCACGAGGTCTATCGATTCGGATTGCTTGGGCGGACGGTGCGGGATGCTCTAAGCTCAGAGGCATGGCTGCCGCGCTACCGCTCGATGCTTTGCGCGCGCTCGCCGAAGAGCGGGCCGGCAGGATGCTCGGCCTGCGGCTCGTCGTCCTGTTCGGCTCTGTGGCGAGGGGCGTCGCGCGCGCCGACAGCGACGCGGACCTCGCGGTGCTGGGCGGCGACTCCTGGAGTGCGCTCGAGCTTGGCTCTGCGCTCGCTGCGCTGCTAGGGCGCGAACCCCACGTCGTCGATCTGGCCAGCGCGTCGGAGCTCCTGCGATTCGAGGTCGCGAGCGCCGGCATTCCGCTCTACGAGGCCGAGCGCTACGCGTGGGCGCGCTTTCAGGCCGACGCCGCGCTCGACTACTTCGATCTCGCGCCCGTGATCGAGCTGTGCGCCGAAGGCGTGCGGCGGCGCTTGCGCCGGGAAGCGAACGCATGAGCGAGCTCCTTCTACGCAAGCTCCTCGCGTGCCGCGACCGCATCGAGCGCATCCGTCGGGCCCTCCCGCCACGCGCGGAAGACGTGACCCAAGACGAGCGCCTCGAGGCGTTCCTGTCTTTTCACATCTTCCTGCTGCTTCAGGACGCGGCGGATCTCGCCGCCCACCTCGTCGCCGAGCGCGGACTCGGTCTACCGAGCTCGCAGCGAGAAGCTTTCGACCTGCTCGCCAGCGCGAACATCATCCACCCCGAAACGGCGAGAGCCATGGGAGCGGCTGTGGGCCTGCGCAATCGCATCGCCCATCGCTACGGAGAGCTCGACCCCGTGCGACTCGTACGCGAGGCTCCGCTCGGACTCGACGCGGTAGCGCGTTTTCTCGATCAGCTCGCTGCGCTCGAATAATCCCGACTCGCGACCTTGCGCGAGAGCCCACCAGGCTACCGCAATGTCATAGGCAGCGAACCGCGTATCACTCCATGCGATGGGTCCTCCAATGTGGACCGGGCCGTCGTCGAAAGCGCGTCCGGCGCGATGGCTGCCCGGTACAGCGCGACCGTGTCGAGCAAGACCTTCACGACGACTTTGCAGTGCCCGGGCGCGCCTAGTTTGAGGGGCGCCTCGTGTCGGCTGCAGCGACGCATGGTGAGTCTTGTGAACGACGTCACGGCGCGCGGCTACAAGCTGGTGCCGACGTTGCCGATCGAGATGCTCGGGCCGAAGATGAAGGCGTTGCGCGCGCCGTGCGGGACGTTGCGCATCACGCTGGTCTCGTACCAGGCGTGCACGTTGATCGATGCCTGGCTCACCTGCAGCCGATTCGCGATCGGCACCGCGAAGCCCACGCCCGCGACCACGCCGACCTGACGGTTGTTCTTGTCGTCCGTCGTGTTCGAGATGCCGAACACCAGCACACCGGTCTCGAGCGCGAGCGGAAATTCTCGGCCGTCTTTGTCGAGCCAGGCGAGCCGCGAGATCACGCCGAAGTTGAGCGCGAGCACGCCGCTCGCCTTGTCGTTGCCGCCGAAGCGGTAAAGGCCCGTCGGGATGGTGCTCGTGCCGTAGAGACGAAAATGGCCCGCCCCGAGCACGGCGGACCACTGCGCCGCGGGCGCGCCCGTGCTGAGCTCGGCCCCGCCGATGTAGTGGTCTTCGTCCGGCACGTGGGACACGCGCACGCTCACGCGATCGAACGGATCCGTGATGCCCTTGATCCACGCGTAGCGCGGCTCTTTGCCCGCGCGCAAAGTCACCACCTGCGCCACGTGGGCGTCGCCTCGCGGCGAACCGTCCGGGCGGAGCACATCGACCTCGAAATTCAGCTTTTGCGTGCCCCACTCCGGATCGAGGCGCTCGCGGTGGAACACGACCCGGCAGGTGTCGCGCAAGTCGTAGCTGACATACGCCGTCTCGCCGATCTCGATGCGCTTGAGCTCGAGCGAGCCGCCGCCGCACAAGAACTCGACCAGCGGCAGCTTGCCGTCGCCGCCCTCGATCGAAGCCGGGATGTTGGCCTCGCCCGTGCCGCGCTGCAGCGGGTCTTCGGCCACCGCGAGATCGATCTGATCGAGTCCCGCCGGGAGGCTGGCGGCCCGCAGGCCGAAGCGCAGCACGGTCAGCCCCGCCGCGTGCGGCTCGGCGCGGATCAGCGCGGGCGCGCCCGGCCGCTCTTGGACCATGTAGATACCTTCGATCGGCAACAGCGCGAAGCGCTGGTGCTCGCCCGCCGGCGACACGTGCACGGTGGCCCAGCGGTTGTTCGGGATAAAGCTCAGGTTGGGATAGCCCGGCAGCTCCAGCGCCGCGCGCACCTGCGGCGCCGAGCGCGTGGGCGTGTAGGCCACCGCCAGCGCGATGCCGTCGCCTTCGCCGCGAATGGCGGTGATCGTCAAGGTGTCCGCGCCGATGCGGCCGAGCTGGAGCGCGACGTAGGTGGCGTCGCGATCGTTCAAGGTCTGCAGCACCTTGAGCGGCGTATCGCGCAGGACGAAGCGCACGCCGGTGAGATCGCGCGCGCAGCGGCCCTCGACCTTCACGATCACTTTGGCCTCGTCGTTGTTGCGGATGGGTGGTCCGGACGCGATCGCCATCGGACAGTGCAGCACGGGCAGCCGCACCGTGACCTGCGCGTCGAGCTGATCTTTGCGCAGCAGAAAGACGTGAGCGACGAGCCGCAGCCGCACGTCGACCGTGCCGACCAAGCTGGCGGCGCCGCGCACGATGAGCTTTCCCTGCGACATCTCGCACTGCAGCGGCCCGCACTCGGCGGAACCTACCGCTTCGGGGTGGACGAGCGGGACCTCGCCTTGTCCGGTGGCCAGGTCGACCGCTGCATCGGCAGGCACGAGCCGCGTCAACGTGATGCGCGCAGGTACCAGGTTGAAGCTTTCGGGCGGCAGTTGCCGGCCGGCGGCGTCGTAGAAGACGGCGTCCGGCTCTCCGCGCGCTCCGCGCGGCAGCCACGTGAATTTCGTGATCGCGGGATCGGCGGGGGCGTTGCGACCGACGCCCCACGTGCAGTGTTCGACGCCTCGCTCCGTATAGACGTCGCGGCAGATGTCGTGGCCGCTCTCGCGGCCGCTCTCACCGGTCGACTCGCGGTCGGCGCCGTCCGTCTTTGCGCTGCTCTCCCAAACGACGGCCACGCCCAAGAGGCGCGCGCCCTCGGCTTCGAGGCGGCCTTCATCGGGGGAAAACACCACGGTCGCGAGATCGATCACCGGGTAACGATCGACGGCGATCAACGTGACGTGCTCTTCGCTTTGGTCGCATTCGGCGGGGCTCGAGGCGACCTTGAGCGCGACGGTCTGGCCGATGGCAGCTTCGTCGTTCGGCGGACGCGCGGAGCGCCCGTGCAGCTCCACGCCCCAGCGCTCCGGGTTCGCTTCGCACGCGATCTTGCCCTCGCCGAGCGGGATCGATCGTCCGCCGATCGGCGCGTGCAAGAGCTGCGCGCGCGCCACGCCGGCAAATGCGCTCAGCACGAGCGCAAGCAGTGCCGTGCCCGCGCCGCGCGTGCTCGCACGCGCAAGCGAAAAACAGGTACCGCGCGCGCTCGCACGCGCAAGCGAAATGCAACCGAAGCGCGCGCACGCACGCGCAAGCGAAAAGCAGGCGCCGCGCGCGCTCGCACGCGCAAGCGAAATGCAACCGAAGCGCGCGCGGCGGCGCGAGAGCCAAACGAGCAGATCTCTCCCGGGCATGGCCGCCGAGGATAACCCAGCGCGCTCAATGCCTGCAGATCTCGACGGTGCCGCACGACATGACGCGTTCGAGCGAGTCGAACGGGTTCCTGCAATTCTCGCTGCGGATATCCTCGAGGCACTCGTCGAGCTCCTGCTCGTTGACCCCGCGCTGACACTCGCGCGCGTTCAACGATTCGGCCCACTCGCTGCGGACCACCTCGATACACGCGTGCTTGGAGGCGTATTTGCCGCCCGCTCCGATGTTCCCACAGTGCTGCTCTCGGTCGCAGCGTGCATCGGCGATGGCGTGCACCGCCGAGCGGTTGGTCGGGCCGCCTGCGTAGGCGTGCGTGCCCGCGTACGTCCGCTGCGCGTGCCGGTGACACCCGCCGGCGGCCGCCAGCACTCCGAGGATCGCGAGACCGAACGTCGTGGCGAAGAATCTTTGCATTCTCTCCTCCCTTGGACGGCCAGCCTTCCCGCCACGAGCGCGCGGGGCGGTCATGGCCGAGATAGGTACGTCCTTCTCTCGCTCGGCACTCGCCGGAAGATGCTGTCTGTGTCGTACCAGGTATGTACGCCGCGGATGGCAGGTCGAAATCG
>CAZYWR010000924.1:0-2881 GCA_964651185.1 uncultured Polyangiales bacterium | reverse complement strand
TGCGTTCCGCCCGCGAGCTGCACGCGTAAGCTGCCGCTCGGCGTCAGCTGCGCCGGCAAGTCGGCGCGCAGCTCGACCGGGCGCGTGTGCGCCAGCACGACTTGATCGAACACGACTTCGCGCGGCGCGCCCGATGCGCTGAGCTCCAGCCGGGTGATGACCCGTAGCGGCACGGCGTCCTCGATGCGGCGATGAACGCTCAAGCTCAGGCGCTCCTCGCTCGCGCCGGGCGCGCGCTCGTCGATCCAGAGCAGGCCGTCTGCCTCGCGCTTCGGCCGCAGCACCTCGGCACCGTCCTTGCGCAACGACAATGCGGCGACGCGCGTAGGCACGCGCAGCGCCGCGGGAGGCGTGGCAAAGGCGAAGCGGCCGCTCACGACATGTGCACCGCGCTCGAGCGCGATGGCCGGCGTGCCCCCCTGATCGAGCACCGGGACGCGTCTTCCGCCGACTTCGACGTCGAGCGGCCAATGCTCGGACGAGCCGGGGAGCGCGACCATGCCGGGGCGTTCGTTCGTGACGCGCAGCGTGAAGCGGGCTGTTGCGCCGGCTACGTCGAGCGTCAGGGCGCTTGGCCATGTGCATACCCGCGCTCCGCCGAGCTCGGGACAGCGCGCTTCGCCGATGTCATCGAGCACCCAGGGCACCCAGGGGGAGAGGGCGGGCGGGATCGCTTCGGGCGAGATCGGCTGTGCGACGGCAGCCGCGCTCCAGATCGACGCGACCACCCACGAGGCCGCAGCGCAGGCAAGCGCGCGCGAGCGCATCGTCGAAGCGCCGGCGAGCACGCGCGAGCGCATCGTCGAAGCGCGGACAAGCACGCGTGCGCACGAGCTCGAAACGAGCACGCGCGAGCACGAACTCGAAGCGAGCACGCGCGAACGCGAGGCCGCAGCGGGAGCGAGGTCGCGCGAGCACGATACGAGCGCTCGTGCAGGCGCGCCATGCTGGCAGGGATGGGAGAGGAGCCGCATTGCACACATCCTCGCACCAAACGCAGCGGCCGAACGAGGGGTCGCGAGCGGCTTCAGCGCGGGCGGAAGCCGAGCACGGTGAGCGACTCGGGCGAGCGCTCGATGGCGACCTCGCTGCCGAGCTCCACCTTCCGGCGCAGGTGCGGCCCGTCGACGTAGAGGCGCCCGCCGTGAATCTTGCTCGTGATCAGCAGCTGCTCGCCCGCTTCGACCAAGCCCTTCACGAGGTTGTAGCGGGTTCCGTTCGGCATATAGGGCTCGCGCACGACGTACTGGATTTGGGTCGAGCTCGGCGGGAGCACGCGTCCGCCCGCCGATCGTTGCGCCGCCGTGGACCCGGCCGCCGGGCCTACCCAGATGCCGCTCGACTTGTGTTCCTCTTCGATCTCACGGTGCTCGATCAGGTAGCGCGTGGTGGCGGCCGGACACTCGTGGCAAAAGAGCACGTCATTCAGGACGCGCCGAGACACGACCTCGCCATCGAGCGAGATCTGAGCGCGCGTGAGCTCCAATGCGGGCAAGGTGCCGTCCAAGGCGCCCACCAGGATCTCTTCGAGGTTGTCTTTCGTGCCGGCGCAGAAGTAGCCGACGCTGTCGAGCGGCGCGGTGTTGATCGCGAGCATCGGTTGTCTGTTGACCATGTGCGAGGCCCACAACAACGTGCCGTCGCCGCCCAACGTGATGACGAGGTCGAACGCATCGGCGGTATCGGCATCCGCGCGATAGCGGAAGGTGGCGTCGACGCGCATGCGTTCGAGCAGGCCGCGCGCTGCTTGAATGGTGGCGACGTGGTCCTCGTGCGAGGCGAGCAGACGCTCGACCGAACGGTCTTGGCGCTCGAGCAACGCGCGGGCGTGCGCGTTCTTGCGCTCGCGCACGAGCAGTTGGTAGGCCGACTTCTTGTAAATCACCAGCACGCGCGGCGCGCTCCTCGCGCTCGGCCGCCGCTCCCGTGCGGGCTTTTCTTGGTCTCTTTTCAGCACGCGGTTCTCGGGGGGGTCGCGCGGCGCCCGCGGCCGGACATGGCTGCGAGGATAGTGCTTGGTCTGCGCGCGCGCACGCGCCGGCGCGCGTGGTAGGCTTGCCTTGCGGGTGGCGGCCCGCGCTCACGATACACTCACCCCGGAGTTGGATATGACGGATCCGATCGAAGGCAAGCCGCTCCCGCGGCTGACGTTGCCCGCAACGCTCGTGGACAAGGTCGAGCTGCCCGACGACTTGCTCGAAACTTGGACCGTCCTCTACTTCTACCCCAAGGACGACACGCCTGGTTGCACGAAGCAGGCGTGTGCCTACCGCGACGATGGCCAGCGGTTCAAGGAGCTAGGCGTCAAGCTCTTCGGGGTGAGCCTCGACGACCTGGCTTCGCACGACGCCTTTCGCGAGAAGTACGGCCTGAACTTCCCGCTCATCAGCGATCCCGAGCACAAGCTCGCAGACTTCTTCGGCGTCTATGGGCAGCGCGAGTGGCAGGGTAAGAAGTTCATGGGCTTGTCGCGCGATACGTTTTTGATCGATCCGCGGGGCAACGTGGTGCGCGCGTTTCGATCCGTGAACCCGACTACGACCGTGACTGAGACGTTCGAAGAAGTGCAGCGGCTCGTACGCGAGCGCACCTGACCATGACCGGGTCGAAGGGCGCGGGCGGGCGCTTCAATGCGGCAGTCTGGCGCACGAGGCAGCGGAGGAGCGGCGCCTGAAGTCCGACGTGCGAGGCCTGAGGAGCCGGCTTGCGCTCGTACCCTGGCGCCGCGTGCACGGCATAAGCGGCCTGTTCCCGCTCGGAGCTTACTTGTGCTTCCACGCCTGGGAACACGCGCCCGTGCGCAGCGGGCGCGACGTGCTGTTCGCCCGCCTGCTCCGGACACAGCACGCGGGCCTCGAGCTCGCCTTCGTGATCTTACCGT
>CAZYWR010000923.1:0-10612 GCA_964651185.1 uncultured Polyangiales bacterium | reverse complement strand
GAGCCACTCGCGCTCGTGCACGTGTTGCCCGAACGGTTGTTGCTCTACGCGCTCGCGCTGTACGGGGGCTTTTCGGCGGACTGGTCCAACATTCTGCCGTTGGTCGGCATCCACCCGCGCCCCTACATTCTCGCGGCGGCGATCGTGTTCGTGGCGCTGCTGCTGATCGCTTTTGCGCCGCTCTATCGCCGCGATGCACGGGTGCGGTTCTGGGCCCTGGGCGCGCTGCTGGCGACCTTGCCCGCGTGCTGCGTGACGGCGTCCGACCGCATGCTCACGGGCGCCGCGCTCGGCGGCATGGGGCTGCTCGCGAGCTTCCTGGCGTCGCTCGTCGTGACCGAAGACGAGCCCGCGGGCCGCCCCCGTTGGCTCGCTGCATTCGGCTGCGTACTCGTGTTCTTGAACCTGATCTTGCCGCTCGCGCTGCGCCCGTGCTTGCTCGCGATGATGGACGACTTCGAGGAGGTCCTGGCGCAAGTGGATCCGAGCCTGCCGCGCGGCCCCGAGGCGCGCGCGCAGACCGTCGTGTTGCTCAACCCGCCCTACGACGGCTTCGGCGTCTTCTTCCCGCTGTACCGCGAGACCCACCGCATTCCCCGGCCCGCGCACTTCCGCTGGCTGGCGACGGGCGTGTGTAGCCTGCGCGTCGAGCGGACTGATCTGCACACGCTCAAGATCACGCCGAGCGCGGGCTTCTGGTCGAACTCGAGCCAGCTCATGCTGCGCAGCCTCGACCACGAGCTGCCGCTCGGAGCCAGCGTGCGTTTGACAGGCGTGACCTTCACGGTCGCATCGCTGACCGCGGACGGCCGCCCCTACGACGTGCTCGTGCGCTTCGACGAGCCGCTCGAGAGCCCGTCGCTGCGCTTCTTCCAGTGGGGAACGCAGGCGTACGTGCCCTTTCAGCCCCCGCCCGTCGGCGCATCCGTCACGCTGCCCGCGGTCGACGTCGCGGCCGCGCTGACACCACGCTCGCGCGCCGAGGCCGACGCACTCGCGCGCCCGCGCTGAAGGCCAGCCCCCTTTTTGCGCCGGCACGCGTGCGCAGGGTCAGCCGAGGCCGAGCACGTGGTTCATGCCGTAACGACCCGGCTTCTGACTCACGACCCAGCGCGCCGCGCGCAAGGCTCCACGCGCAAACAGCTCGCGATCGCCCGCGCGATGCGTGAGCTCGAGGCGCTCGCCCGGGCCCGCGAGCATCAGCGTGTGATCGCCGATCACCTCGCCTCCACGCAAAGTCATCACGCCGATCGCATCGTCCGGACGCGGCCCCGTGTGCCCTTGCCGGCCGTAGACCGCATGCGCGCGACCAACGATCCCGCGGCCCCGGGCCGCGGCGTCGAGCAAACCGAGCGCGGTCCCGCTGGGTGCGTCGACTTTGCGTCGATGATGCATCTCGACGATCTCCAGATCGAACTCGGCGAGCAGCGCGCTCGCCCGCTCGGCGAGGTGGTACAGGACGTTCACGCCCGCGCTGTAGTTGGGCGCAGCCACCAAGGGGAGCGCCCGCGCCGCGCCGTCGACGCGCGCCCATTGCGCTTCGCTCAAGCCCGTGGTGGCGAGCACGAGCGGGCGAGCCAGACGCACCACCGCTGCGAGCAGCGGGTCGATCGCCGGCGGCAAGCTGAAGTCGATCACGACGTCGGCCTTCGCGATCGCCTCGAGCTCGCCGGTGAGCGCCTTGCCGATTGCGCCGACGCCGGCGAGCTCGCCCGCGTCGCGCCCGAGCGTGGGGCTCTGGGGCGCGTCGATGGCCGCGGCCAGCTCGAGCTCGGGCGCCTCGTGGATCATGCGCACGAGCGCGCGTCCCATGCGACCTGCCGCTCCGTGCACGGCGACTTTGAGCGTCATTGTTTCACCCTCTCCTTCGCGCCCCGCAGCGTGACCGGCTCACCCATGCGCCTGCGTGGCGCAGCTTGCATCTGCCCGCGAGCGACTCGTGTCGATCCGGGCACGAGCCGCGCTGGGGCTTGGGCACGGACGTCCTGCTGCGAGGAGTGCTAGCACTCTTCTCATGTACGAAAAGATCGGCGGCCGCGCCGCTTTCGAAGATCTGATCGACGCGGTGTTGCGCGCGGGCGAGCTGGCCCTGCGCCTGTATCGCGAGGGGGCGGGCGCGCGTGCGACCCAAAAGCCGGACCGCAGCCCCGTCACGGAGGCCGACCGCGCCGTCGAGAGTGAGCTCGCCAGCTTCGTGCGCACGCGCTTCCCCGGCGCGCGCTTTTTTGGCGAAGAGCACGGGGGCGACGCGGAGCGCACGACGGGGCTGCGCTTCGTGGTCGATCCGATCGATGGCACGCGCGCGTTTTTGCGCGGCATGCCCACCTGGTCGGTGCTGGTGGGCCTCGAGCTGGACGGGGAGCCGATCGCGGGCGTCGCGTACATGCCCGCAGCCGGCGATCTGTTCACGGCAGTACGGGGCGAGGGGGCATACGCGAACGGCCGCCCCATCCGGCTTTCGGCGGTCGAACGCCTCGAGGACGCGCTGCTTTGCCACGGCGGGCTCGCGCAGTTCACGGATACGGGGCAGGAAGCCCTCCTCGGCGCGCTCGCTCGCGCGACCTACACGCAGCGCGGGCTCGCCGATTTCGCCGGCTATCGGGCGCTGTTGTTGGGGCAGGCCGATGCCGTGATCGATCCGGGTGTGCATCCGTACGACGTGGCAGCCGCGGCGGTGCTGGTGCGCGAAGCGGGCGGCCGACTCGGATCGCTCACGGGAGAGGACACCATCTACGGCCCCGGCGCGATCGCGAGCAACGGACGCGTGCACGAGGAGCTGGTGCGATTGGTGGCGAGCGTCGCGCCGAACCCGCGCGCCTCTTGAAAAGCGCAGCAGCCTCTGCCACGTTGTCGAGCCGATGAGCCACGCGCACCCACCGCCCGAGCTGCCTGAAATCGTCGACGAAGCTGGGGATACACCGAGCTGGGTGCCGTTGCTCGGCGTCGCGCTGTTCGTCTTGGCGGTCGCCTACATCTGGTGGTCGCATCGGTAGGTCACGTGACTACGTTCGATCCTGTACCCATCCTCGCGCGCGAGCTCGCGTTGCCTGCTGTAGGTGTGCGCGCCGTCGTCCGTCTGCTCGAAGAGGGCAGCACGGTCCCGTTCATCGCCCGCTACCGCAAAGAAGCGACCGGCTCGCTCGACGAAGTGCAAATTCGCAACATCGAAGAGCGCCGCGCGTACCTGCTCGAGCTCGAGGAGCGGCGCGCGACCATCCTCGAGTCGATCGCGTCGCAGGGCAAGCTCACGGACGAGCTCCGGGCGCGCATCCTCGCCTGCGACACCAAAGCCGCGCTCGAAGATCTCTATCTGCCCTTTAAGCCGAAGCGCCGGACGCGCGGCATCATCGCCAAAGAGCGCGGCCTCGAGCCGCTCGCCCAGCGCATCCTGGCGCAGCCGCAACAGGGGGACCCGCGCGCCGAAGCCGCCGCCTTCGTGGCACCCGACAAGGAGGTGCCCGACGTGAAGGCGGCGCTCCAAGGCGCGCGCGACATCGTCGCGGAGGTGTTGGCCGAGCACGCGGACGCGCGCGCGCGGGTGCGCGAGACGTTCGCCGAGCAAGGCGCGCTGGTCTCGGAGAAAGCGGCAGGCGTGGGCGACGCGCCCACCAAGTTCGAGCAGTACTACGCCTACCGCGAGGCGCTGAAGACGATCCCTTCGCACCGCTTCCTCGCGATCCGGCGCGGCGAGCGCGAGAACGTGCTGCGCGCGCGCATCGAGGTCGTGAGCGAGCCGCTGTGCGACGCGCTCGCGGGTATCCTCGGCCGCAAACCGAGCTCGCCCTTCGCCGACGAGCTGACACAAGCGATCGAAGATGGCTACAAGCGCCTGCTCGCGCCCAGCGTCGAAAACGACCTGCGCATCGAGCTCAAGTTGCGCTCGGATCGCGCGGCGGTCGACGTCTTCGCCGACAACCTGCGCAACCTCTTGATGGCGGCGCCGCTCGGCGAAAAAGGCGTGCTCGGGCTCGATCCGGGGCTGCGCACCGGCTGCAAGCTGGTGGCGGTCGACGCGACCGGCAAGTTCCTGGCCGAGACCGTCCTGCACCTCGCCAAGGGGGCGGGCGCCGAAGAGGCGGCGCGCCGCCAGTTGCTCGCCTACGTCGAGCAGTTCCGGCCGCGCGCGATAGCGATCGGCAACGGGACGGGCGGGCGCGAGGCCGAGCGCTTCGTCCGCGCGCTGCTGCGCGAGGCGAGTCTTAGCGATTTGATCGTGGTCCAGGTCAACGAGGCGGGCGCGAGCGTGTACAGCGCGTCCGAGGTCGCGCGCGAGGAGCATCCCGAGCTCGATGTCACCGTGCGCGGCGCGCTCTCGATCGCGCGGCGTCTGCAAGATCCGCTGGCGGAGCTCGTCAAGATCGATCCCAAGGCGATCGGCGTAGGCCAGTACCAGCACGACGTGCACCAGCCGCTCCTGGCGAAGAAGCTCGACGAAGTCGTCGAGAGCTGCGTCAACGGCGTGGGCGTGGAGCTCAACACGGCGAGCGCGCCGCTGCTCGCGCGCGTGAGCGGCATCGGCCCGTCGCTCGCCAAGAAGATCGTCAAGTTCCGCGAGCAGCGCGGGCGCTTTCAAAGCCGCCTCGAGCTGCTCGAGGTCCCCGGCCTCGGACCGCGCGCCTTCGAGCAGGCGGCCGGTTTCCTGCGCGTCGCCGGCGGCGCCCATCCGCTCGATGGCTCCGCGGTACACCCCGAGCGCTACGCGCTCGTGGAGCGCATCGCCAAGGATCTCGGGCTCCCGCTCTCGGAGCTGGTCGGCAACAGCGATGCCGCCGCGCGCATCGACGTCCCGAAGTACATAGGCGAAGGCGCGGGCGAGCCCACCCTACGCGACATCGTGGCCGAGCTGAAAAAGCCGGGTCGTGATCCGCGCGCCGACTTCGAGCCCCCTCAATTTCGCGAGGACGTCGAGAAGCTCGAGGACCTGCAGGTCGGCATGCTGCTCGAGGGCGTCGTGACCAACGTGACCGCGTTCGGCGCTTTCGTGGACGTGGGCGTACACCAGGATGGCCTGGTGCACGTGTCGCAGCTCGCCGATCGCTTCGTGCGCGATCCGAGCGAGGTCGTGAAGGTCGGGGACAAAATCAAGGTGCGCGTGCTCGAGGTGGATCTCGCACGCCGGCGCATCGCCCTGAGCGCACGCAGCGACGCTGCGCGTCCGGCCGGAGGCGAAAACGCGCCGAAGGGTAGGAGCACAGCGGGACCTGCTCCAAAATCTGCGGGGGCTGGCGCACACAAGAGCGCGGGCACGCCCGGCGCCCGCGACAAGTTCACGAATAATCCATTCGCCAAGCTGTTGAAGCGCTAGGGCTTCCCCGCGCGAGTGGGGATCATCGTCGGCTGGCGCGGGCTCGCGCGTGATCGACATGCGCGTGCGCTTCATATTTGGCTCGCACGCCCGCGAGCGCTTCCAAATGGCTGAGCTGCTGATCGCGTTGGGACCCCTGTTCGCGCTCGCGGCGCTCGCTGCGCTGGCGATGGCCGCGCCATTTGCATGGATCGCGGGCGCGGCGCTCGCGCTGATGGCGGCGGGCACGCTGTTCGGCCTGCCCAGCGGCCTCGGGTACCACGTCCTGCTGCGCCGAGAGCTGCTGCGGGCCGGCGCGCTGCCGGCGGGCTGGTATTGGCAGCCGCAACGCCATCACCGTAGCCTCGACCACGCAGCCCTACGGCGCCTGCGGCCGTGGTTCCTCGTGGGCGCCTTCGGCTTCGTCGCCATCGTCGCGGGCGCGTTGCTCGCTGTCACCGCCCTCGCGCTGTGGTTTCGTGGTGCGAGCGCGATGCTAGGCTAGGATCGATCATGCCGGGCCGCTGGAGTATCGCTGCCACCTTGCTCGTCGTCTTGCTGTTGCAGAGCGCGATCGCCTGGTACGTGAGCAAGCGGGCCAGCTTCGCGTTCCAGCTACGGCCGCGCGCGCAGCGCCTGTGGGCCGCCACGTTCACCTTCGGCATCGTCGCCACGGTGATCTCACGCGCGCTCGAGCAGCCGCTCACCTGGATCGCGCGGCCGCTCGGACTCGTGGGGAGCGCGATCGTGCTCGGCGTGTTGTTGAGCGCGATCTTCCTGTTGCCCCTCGAACTCGGACGCGGGCTCATCAAGCTCGCGCGCCGGCTGCGCAGCGCGCATGCACCGGGGGCGCGCGCACCTTTCGCCGCCGAACGCGCCGAGCGCGACCAGGCCTCGCGCGCGCCCGAGCTCGTCGAGGCGGCGGACGCGCCCAACCGCCGCGCGTTCCTTACGCAGGCGGCAGTCGGCGGCGCGCTCTCGCTCGGCATGGGCTCGGCGCTCTACGGCACGCTGTACGGACGCCGCGAGTACACGCTCGAGACCGTGCCAATCCGTCTAGAAAAGCTGCCCAAGGCGCTCGACGGCCTCACCATCGTGCAGCTCTCAGACCTGCACGTAGGCACGTACATCGGCGAGCCTGAGCTGCGCTCGGCGCTCGCTTTGGTGCGCAGCGCCAAGCCCGACCTGGTCGTGCTCACGGGCGACCTCCTCGACCATAGCCTCCGTCATGCGCCCGTCCTGGCGCGCTTCGCGCGCGCGCTCGGGACCCTCACGCGTTACGGCCTATTCGCCATCCCGGGTAACCACGATTACTACGCGGGTGCCCCCGAAATGCTGCAGTTCTTGCGTGAGGCCGGCACCGAGGTGCTGCTCAACCGACACGTGCGCATCGGCGCGGGACGCGCGTCGCTCGTCTTGGGTGGCGTCGACGATGTTCAGGCCCCGAACTACGACGGCCCCGGACCACGTCTCGACGCGGCTCTCGACGGCGCGCCCGACGACCTCGCGCGCATCCTGCTCAGCCACAACCCGGCTTACTTTCGTCGCTCGCGCCACCATGCAGACCTGACGTTGAGCGGGCACACGCACGGCGGGCAGATCACGATGTTCATCAACCCGGCCAAGCTGGTGCTGCGACACGGTCTGGTGCGCGGTCATTACACGGTCGACGGCAGCCAGCTCTACGTGAACCGCGGCTTCGGCACAGCGGGTCCACCCGCGCGCATCGGCTCGCCTCCCGAGGTTACCCGGATCGTGCTCAGCACTTGACCGTCGTCCAACGCGTCGCGGGGACCGACGGAAGACACGAGCGAGGGTAAGGCTCGGATCGTGGCGAGGTGCTCCGCGCTCTGCGGCAGGCGGCAGTGCCATTCGCTGCACGGCTCGCCGCCTCCCGTCGAACGCACCAAGGACGCCTGGATGCTCAGGCCCAAGAGCCGCGCGTACTCCGACATGAAGCCGGTTTGCAGCTCCATCAGCCCGCGAAAGGCGAAGCGAAAACCGCTGATGCGCACGACCACCGTGGAGGCATGCTCCGCGTGTCGCGCGACCCGTAATTGGCCGGTGTCGTGATACAGACTCCAAATCTTTTCGAGCCTCAGGAAGACTCCGGCCACGTCTCGCGCGTTGGCGGCGGCGAACTTGCGGTAGATGCCCACGGTCTCACCCGCCGCGTCGCCGGCTAGTCCATTTCGCTCGCCCGCGATGTCGTGGCGCGCCGCCGCGCGACCGAACGTCGTCCAGACGTCTGCAGCGCCGCCAGCGCAGTCTACATATCGGGCGAGCAGCTCGATCAGCACGTTGTAGTCGTGTTCGGGGTACCAGCCCGAAGGCAGGATCGGTCGCGTAAGGTACGAGCTGAGGTCTGCCGGGACCTGCGCACGGGCGCGCGGATTGGCCTTGATGCCCTTCACGACGGCGAGCACGCCGACGCCCTTGTGCCGCGGTTCGAACCTTCCCACAGCCCAATCGTACCAGTCCTGGACGGCTTGGAGCATGGCCACCCGACCCATGTTCAGTGCGCTGGGTCGCGGAACAGGTCGAAAGTCAGGTGGAACCTTACGCCTCGGTGGACGACCTTACGCTTTGCACGGCGCGATCCAGCCATGAGCGAGCGCGCTCCGTCAGCTCAGTTGGTCAGGCCCAAGGCCACGCGCCAGCGGCCGGCCTCCCGTACCATCGCCACTTTGGTGGAAGGTGGAGGGATGACGGTGTCGTCCGCGGGGATTTCGATGGTGGCACGTTCGCCGTCGATCTGCGCGCGTAGGCGCGCGCCCGCGATGCTCTGCGCGGCGAAGCTGACGCGGCCCGGGACCAGCATCTCCCACGGCTCGAAAGGCCGCCCGGCGAGCGATGAGGACAGCCGTGCCCGGCGCTCGAGGGCTCGCTGGCTGGATAGGTCGAGCCACTCGTAAGCGAGCCGGCGTTGCTCGGGCGCATGCGTGCTGCGCTCGAGCGCGGCGAGGAACGCGGTGAGCGCCTCGGTCGGCTGCAGCTCGCTCGGGTCGGCGGCGCAGCCGAACGCGACCAAGCACAGGAGAGCCATCCAGGTCTTGCATCCGCGCGGCGACGCGCTCGTTGGCTGACGACGCACCCTTCGACCATGCGCCGTGCGCTGCCTCGTCGTCAATCGTGTCTGCGCGGCTTCGCCGCTGCTTCGTCGCTTTTATTCCCGCTCCGAGCCGATCGCGTGCGGCCTCGCTCGCGCAGAGCGCGCGCGTCATGAAGAGCGCTCGCGCGCCGCGTCGAAGGCTGCGCGACGCGACGCGGCAGCGGACTTGTCGCGGGCGTTCGCGCGGCCCTTCCTGCTGGGCAATTTCGTTCATGGATTCGCGACTCGACAGGCCTTGGCCGAGGAGGTATTCGCAACTGGCCTCGCCAGACGAGGCAGGGGAAAGCGAACCAACGACATGGCAAACACGAGCTACGACGTCATCGTGATCGGCGCCGGCCCGGGAGGCTATCCCGCCGCCATCCGCGCCGCCCAGCTCGGGCTGAAGACGCTCTGCGTGGACAAAGAGTACATGGGCGGCGTGTGCCTCAACTGGGGTTGCATCCCGAGCAAGGCGCTGATCGCCGCCGCAGGGCTGGTCGAAAAGATTCGCCACGCCGACAAGATCGGCATCGCGACCAGCGGCCTGAGCGTCGACGTAGAGAAGATGCAGGCGTGGAAGGAGACGATCGTCAAGAAGCTGACCAGCGGCGTGAGCACGCTCATCAAGGCCAACAAGGGCGAAGCGATATTCGGCACCGCCAAGATCCAAGGCCCGAAGACGGTCGAGATCACGAAGCAGGACGGCAAGGTCGAGACGTACGAAGTGCAGAAGGGGATCATCGTGGCGACCGGGGCGAGCCCGATCGTGATCCCAGGCTTCGACATCGACGGCAAAGTCGTGATCACCGCGCGCGAGGCGGTTAGCCTGAAGAAGGTGCCTGGCACTTTGGTGCTGATCGGCGGCGGCGTGATCGGGCTCGAACTGGGCATGGTGTACCAGAAGCTCGGCGCGAAGGTGATCGTGGTCGAGATGATGGACCAGCTATTGCCGACGGAGGACGCCGACCTCGTGCGCGTGGTCGAAAAGCGCTTTACGTCGGCGGGCGGCGAGGTGCTGACCAAGGCCAAGGCGAAGGGCTGTACCGTCAAGGGCGCCAAGGCGACGGTGGTGGTCGAGCACAAGGGCGCGGAGCGCAGCATCGAAGCCGACAACGTGCTCGTCGCCGTCGGCTTCCGCCCCAACTCGAAGGGGCTCGGCCTGGAAGAGGCGGGCGTCAAGCTCGACGAACGCGGGCACATTCTGACCAACGAGCTCATCCAGACCAACGTCCCAACCATCTACGCAGTCGGCGACGTGAGCGGTCCGCCCTACCTCGCGCACAAGGCCACGAAGGAGGGCGAGATCGCGGCGGAGGTCCTCGCGGGCCACAAGGCCGCGCGCGACTGGCGCGCCATGCCCGCCGCCATCTTCACCGATCCCGAGATCGCGACTGCGGGACTGCGCGAGAAAGAGGCCAAGCAGCAGGGCCGCGAGGTGAAGATCGGAAAGTTCCCCTTCTCGGTCAACGGGCGCGCGATGGCGCTCAACGAGACCGACGGCTTCGTGAAGACCATCCTCGACGCCAAGACCCACGAGGTGCTCGGGGTGGGCATCGTGGGGCCCGAAGCGAGCGACATGATCAGCGAAGCGGCGCTGGCCATCGAGATGTGTGCCTTCGGCGAGGACGTGGCGCTCACCATCCACCCGCACCCGACGCTCGGGGAAGGCATGATGGAGTCGTTCAAGCACGCGCTCGGCGAAGCGGTGCATATCATGAACAAATGAGCGCGCGCCGCGTCACCGCCTACCGCCTCGGCCGCACGGCGTACGCGGCCGCGCACGCGCTGCAGGAGCAGCTCGTGGAGGCGCGCAAGGCGGGCGCGATCGGCGACACCCTGCTCCTGCTCGAACACGCGAAGGTGATTACGCTCGGGCGTGCGGCGAAGCGCGAGCATGTGCGCTGGAGCGAGGCGCAGCTCGCAGCCCGAGGCTATGAGCTGTTCGAGACGGGACGCGGAGGCGACGTCACGTATCACGGGCCCGGGCAGCTCGTCGCGTACCCGATCGTCGATCTCAAGCCCGAGCGCTGCGACGTGCGGCGCTACGTCTCGGATCTCGAGGAGACGATGATCCGCGTGTGCGCGGACTACGGTTTGCGCGCCACGCGCGTCCCCAAGCTCAATGGCGCCTGGATCGGCGAGCGCAAGGTGGGCGCGGTCGGGGTGCGCATCAGCCGCTGGATCACGATGCACGGCTTCGCGCTCAACGTCAGCACCGAGCTCGCCGCGTTCGG
>CAZYWR010000922.1:0-11756 GCA_964651185.1 uncultured Polyangiales bacterium | reverse complement strand
CTAGAGACCGCGCTCAGACTGCAGCCCTGCCTCGCGGAAGCCCAGCTGAACCTCGCCGAAGTCGCGCGACAGCGCGGCGATGAAGCCGCCGCAGAGCGCGCGATCCGTGCCGCCCTCGCGTGCCACCCCGAGAACGCCGCTGCCCATCACGCGCTCGGGCTCTGGCAAGTGCGCGCACATCAGCCGAAAGAGGCGATCGCCAGCCTCAAGAAGGCCGTCGAGCTGGCGCCCACCGACGCGCGCTTCAGCTACGTGCTCGCCGTCGCGTTGCACGGCAGCGGCGAGCGCGACGAAGCCATACGCGTGCTCGACGAGACGCTCCAAACTCATCCCAACGACGCCAACACGTTGCAGGCTCTCGCCAGCTACCTACGCGAGGCCAGCCAAGTCGAGCGCGCTAGCGAAGCGCGCCACAAGCTAGACATCCTCTTACGAGAATGAGCGAAACGAGCGGCGAGAGAACATCTCCAAGGCTCCGGCGTACGATGCGGGGACGCCCCAGCCTACACAAGGCTTTTACGAACTATGCGTGTAGGCCCAAGTGCAAATGTCGGGTTTCCCCAAAGTAGACATGTCGGGTTCGGGCGCGCCCCGTGACCGACATGCGGAGCGACCTGATCACGATGAGCATGCGGGAACTGGAGCGGGTGTCGCTGATGCGCCGCATTGCAGAACGGCGAACGACGCAGCGGGAGGTGGCGGCGCAACTCGGGCTGAGCCTGCGTCAGATCGAGCGCCTGTACGCCTCGTACAAGGTGGCTGGCGCGTCGGGCTTGGTATCCAAGCGCCGCGGCGCGGTCAGCCATCGGCGCCTGCCTGACGAACTCCGGACGACGGCGCTGGCCCTCGTTCGGGCCCGGTACAGCGACTTCGGGCCGACGTTGGCACACGAGAAGCTGATCGAGCAGCACCTCGATCGATTCGGCAGGCAGGTGGCGTTCTACAGCGACAAGGCATCCGTATTCGTGTCAACGCGAAGGACCCGAAGGGCGGCGACGGCTACACGCAGTTCGGTCGAGCGTTAAGCGACCTCAATATTGACATCATCTGCGCCACACTGCCGCCGCGAAGGGCCGCGTTGAGCGCGCCAATCAGACGCTGCAGGACTGCCTCGTCAAGGAGCTTCGCTTGCGGGGCATCAGCACAGTGGAGGCTGGAAACGCGTTCCTGCTGGAGTTCCGCGAGGACTTCAACCGCCGCTTCGCGCGCGAGCCCCAGAACGCTCACGACGCTCACCGCCCGCTGCTCGCACACGAGTCGCTCGACGAGACGTTCACCTGGCAAGAGGACCGTAAGGTGACCGCGAACCTTACCCTGCACTATAAGCGCGTAATGTACCTGATCGAGCCGAGCGAGCGCGCCCATGCTACCAGTGGTAAGCGTGTACACAGGCACGCGAGAGTCCGGACGGGACAGTGCGCATTTTCTTCGCCGGCGCGGAACTCACTGCGCGTCCCTTCCCGAAGGACAATCGGGTGCGTCAGGGCGACATCGTCAGTCACAAACTGCTCGCCGGTGTACTCACGGCGATTCAGCGCGAGCAGCAGGAGCGCGACCAGCGCGCCCTCGAGCAACGGCGGATGACGCGACGCGAACGCAGTACCTTGAGCACGCGATGAACGACGCCTGGCCGGAGGTCCGTGAGGCCACTGCGCCCGGGGCCACTCCCATCGTCGACGCCCTCGTAGGCGACGCACTGCGCGCCCTGCCTTCGCGCCCGGAGCGAACGCGCGCCCCACGCCCCCGGTCCGTCGTTCGGCCCGCCCCTGAGCAGCTGGGGACAGCACAGCTGCGTCCAGCCCGGCGCTGTGGACGGTGCCGAGGCTAGGGACAGCACAGCTGCCCCCAGTCTCTTGGACAACGCTGGCGCGTTGACCACACCGACCACAGCCAATGACGGCGAGAGATTTTCCAAGCTCCCCGGAGACGAGCGAAGAAGGACCTGCCCCGCCGGAACCCGACATCTCTACTTTGCGCAACTACCCGACATCTCTACTTTGATTTGACAGGTCCCCCGCCCCCCACGCGGGCTTCGGGGCAGCACGCGTGCGGGCGTTTGCGCTGCTGCTCACGAACGCGATCGCGTGACGCGCCCTGGGATGCATCGAGGGCTCCTGTCGAGGGCTGCTGGCTTAGTAAAACCAATTATAATCGCTATTAGATCGCTATTAGGATGAGATCTCCGATGAGTGCCGCGTCGCCGGTGTCCGGCGATGAGTGGAAATTGTCGGGTCGGTGCTCTGGGCTCTTCGAGGGAATTCGATGGGGCGCCGCAGGCGTACAGCGATCCGGTACGGAAGTTGCTGCAGTCGGTTCGGGCATGGTGCCAGCGTGCCAAAGCGTGCCGCAGGGATAGCAGTCGTCATACGAGGAGCTTGTCATGTCCAAGCAGCGCGAATTGGGGGGTTGGGTGACCGCCATTCTGCTCGTCGGCTGCACGAGCGAGGAGGCGAGCAGCGCGCGGTCGACCACCGCAGGAGCCCCGCCAGGCGCAGCAGCGGTCGGTAACCCCGTCGAACCCGCGCAGTCGTCGGCCCAAGCCGACGCAGGCGCCCAGACGGAGGATCCGCCGACGAGCGCGCTTTCGGGAGCCGGCACGAGCGCGAATCCCGCTATGCCTAAGTGCGAACAGCTCACGGTCTCGGAGTGCAAGCTCGAAGACGATTGCGGGGTCGTGCTTGGCCAGTCGTACGACGCGCAGCGGGGCTGCGTTAATCCCGAGGTGGAAGTGGGCTGCTACTCGCACACGGAGGGCTGCAGCACAGTCGTCTCCTATGCGAACGATCCGCAGGGGACGCTCTGGCGATTCGCCGATAGCTGCCTGCCCTATGGCTGGCAGCGGCTCGCCTCGGTCGCCTACGAGCAATGGCCGCCGTGCGTTGCCGCCGGTGCGCGCCCCTGTCCGGATCTGTCCGTCGAGGACTGCAAGCGCACATCGGGGTGCGCAGTCATCGCAGGGGAACCGCTCGATCTGACCAACGCGTGTCGCGGACCTCGTGCGGAGGTCGGGTGCAGGACCGTGAGCGAAGGATGCGGAGCCGCTATCACCTTCGCCCGCGATTCGCAGGGAACATGGTGGCAGTTCAACAGCCTGTGTGTGCCCGGTGGATGGACCGCGACGCCTTCATTCGAGCCACCTCTGGATCCGGTGCGTTGGTCCGAATGCGGGCAGCCTTGAGAAAAGACCAGCCCTTACTCCTCAGCCGTACAAAGCATCCTACCTCCAAAGACGCGCAACCGAGGGCGCCGCATCACCATTGCATCGACGTCTCGTGCCTGAACGTGCTGGGCACTTTCTACCACCCGTGCTCGGCCCTCGATGGCTACGGCCGCTCGATCTGCGTTGGGAGCTGCGCGCTTGCACGCGCGAGCACGAGGTCGCGTGTAGCCTGTAGCGGGCGTGCGAGAAGTGTCCCGACGCGAAGCCGGGCGTCATCTGCGAGCAGGCCGCAGTTCATCGCGAAGGCACTTCACAGCAGCTCGCCCGGCTAGCCGCGCAGTCCAAGGGCGATGATTCGCGCGATGTCGAGACGGCATTGCCCCGTGTCGTTGTGTACGTAGGACTCCGGCGTCAGTCGAGATGTTGACCGTCGACATGCTGACGCGAAGTCTTCGTGCCATCTGAGCGAGCCGTGACCATCCCGGACCCACGCAGCCGGTGCCACTCACAGCGAGCCTCGTCCGCAAGGCGGTCGAGCTCGCGCAGCTTGTCATAGGACGCAAGCTCATCTTACTCAGTCATCTGTGGAACGCGTTCTAAAGGTAATTGTACCAAGCCAAACCGACATACGTGCTCGTCGCGTTAGTCGTGAACTTCTTGACTTTCAGCGTGTAGCTATGACCGGCCACAGGCACAAAATCTACCATCTCGTAGGTACTATCAAACGTCGTCGAACTGGCGTAGATGGAGCCCGATGAGTTGTCGATCACATGCAGGTCCAGGTCGCCATCTAGGGTAGTCCCTGTGCAGTTCGCGCCGTTTACATCGCAACCCGCGGGTGTCGCATCGAACACAAGCACTGCGCGAAAGCGGCCACTGCTCAGCGCTGGCGTTGCGAACGTCTTTGTCCAGTAATTGTTGGCGTCGAAGTCGGTGGCAAAGGCGACCGTCGAGCGATAGCGGCCGCGCGCCGAACCTGTGACGTTGTAGAGGGACGGATCGGCGAGCGCAACGGCAAGCTGCGCGTCGATCATCCCGAGGCCAGAGTGGCGGTCTGCCACCGAAGGAAGATCCGTCAGGTAGCCCTCCCCCGAAATAGGGTAGTGCGCGGTGGCCAGGATCACGGCCTTGGTCATCTCGGGCCACGAGATGAAAGTGCTCGCATCAGCCGCGTTCACGGCCGCCGCCAAAGCCGCGACCTGCGGCGCCGCACCGCTCGTCCCCGTTGCAGTCATACCTACCGCTGTCACGTTGACGGCGGGGGCAACGAGCTGAGGAAGCTCGTAGTCGTTGTGCGTGGTGCTGAAGTTGCGCCATGAGGAGCCATTCCACATGGTGTCGTCTGCCTGAGTGCTGGTGTTCTGATCGTCCGATCCACCCACGACCAAACCGTTGAAGCTGCGATTTTCGACAGTGTCAAAGTTCGCGGCTGCGCCATCATTGCCCGCCGCAGCGACAAAAAGCGTGTACGGGTAGTGCTTGGCGAGCCAATCCTGAGTCATGTCGAATCCCCCCTGCCCCCCTGCAGACCCGTCACTGAAGGTGTGGCTGAAGTTGATCACACGCGCATACTGGGTCTGGCACCAGTTCTCCACTGCCCCGGGCCCCGAGTAGCCGCCCCAATCGCCGATGTACATGCTCGCCCCAGTCGCCAGCGAGGTGGCGGGACTGTTCGTGTTAGCCATGATCCCTGTGGTCCAGCGGATATGCCAGGACGTGCTGGCGGTGCTACTGGCGACAGCAGCCACGTTCAGCTGTGCATAAGTATCCGGTTGCTCGCCCTCCATATTGCAGATCGCCTGCCCTACGCCTGTGCTAAACGATCGCGTTGAATTGGCACGGGTAGTCGTGAACCAAGTGCTGCTGGTGTGATGACCTGGCCCGCCGTCGAGAAGGAGCATCGCGACCTGAGGCATCGACTCAAGCGCAGGAAGCTCCTTCGGTGCGACTTTCGCGCGAACGAGCGGAGACCCGAGGCTCTGGATGACCGTGGCACCACGCGCATGCAGGAAACTGAGCACGGGCTCAGCGGCAAGCTCCAGTTGGGCATCGATGCGGTTGCCCTCGGCACGCAGCGCTTCTTCCGAATAGTCTTCTTTACGCATATCGGCGCTGCGCGGAACGGCCACCCAAACACCAAACCACGCGGGCGTGTTTGGATCCAAGCTTGTCAATGCCTAAGAAAGCTCCTTCGTGCGCTTTCCGTAGCGTCGTAGCGAGGCGCTCTCTTCCTCCTTTAAGAGCGCGAGTTTATCGACCTTTCGCCCGCCGGGATCGATCGCGATATCAATAACGTCATATCCGTCGCTCAGCTTGGCCGAGACGATACTCACCCCGAGTTGATCCAAGTTGGATTCAGCACGGTTCAAGATGACGCACTGGGGACAACCTGCTGCATCCCTGAGAGCTTGGTCGTCCACCTCAGATCCGCCTTGCGCTTGGGCGGCTCCGACGACGCCGAGCAGACCAATAGCCAAACAAGCCGCACGGAAAAATGTCTTAAGTGCTGCATTCTTTTTTTTCACTGGGCTCATCCATTCGACGGGAGTTACGAGCAAGGTTGCGAATCGGCGTGACGGGCACGTGGCGCCCCGCCCAGGACAGCAACCCCTAACGGTCGCTCTTGCCAGAGCGGGAAGCACGCGCGATGACGAAAGTAGCGAAGGATGACCTGGTGGTCGAGTCTCCATGTCAATCAAAGGCTCGTCATCGGCCCATGTGTTAGCGATGTAGTAAGGTATTGCCGGACGATATCGATTCGGAAAGGCCGCGTGTGCTGGGGCATCACCGACGCGCTGATAAGACGACGCGAAGAGGTGCTAACGATCGGTAACACCGAATCCTGACTTGCGAGGCGGCGATCATGAATGTCACCGGCCCGGTAGTACCCGTTCCGCAACGGGCGGAGTCGTTCAAGAGCTTGGCTGCGCATCACCCCGAGGGGTGATGCGCGATCCTGGCGCCTCGCCGGACTTCCCAGACGCGCGAGCGCGCGCTTGGAGGAAAAGCATGAACGGGACTTCGAGCCGCTCGACCAGTTCGACCTCTTCATGCAGTCGGCTCGACAGGGCCCAGCTCGGGCAAGCCGTTGGCTGTCACCCACACTCGAACGTCGTGGCAGATGTCGACGCGGAGCATGACGAGGCCACTGCTAGGCAGGAGAACGTCGACAAACGCCTGGAGGAGCGCGTTGAGTTCGGCGAGCTCGTCGACTGTTAGTTGCAGCGGGCCGATTCCTTAGTCCGGACAAAGAGCCATGCCGCCGGGTAGACATAATCGCGAATTCTGCGCACCGTCCCTGTAGGCCCAAAGTGCAAATGTCCGAGCTATCGGTCGAGACGGAGAAATGGTCAAGTGTTGTGGTTCAGAAATCTGATCAAACGGCGACCTTCCCATCCTGCCCCTGCTTCGTCCTCGTCTTATTCTTGGCTCCAGCGGGCTGCGTAGCGCCGGCATCGGAGTTGCGCTCGGCACGGATGTCATCGATGAACTTGAAGCCGGCGCGCACGAGGGGAACGAGCTCGGCGCCGTTGAGCTTGCGCCATGACTGCTCGGCGGTGAGCAGCAGCTTGAAGACCATGGCGAGCCCGGCGGCGCGCGAGCGGGGCCCCTTCGTAACGCGTGTGCGCAAGCGGACGGTCGCGAACGCCGACTCGATCGGGTTGGTCGCGCACAGGTGCTTCCAGTGCTCGGCGGGGAAATCGAAGAAGGTCAGGAGTGCATCCTGGTCCTTCGTGAGGCACTCGACCGCCTTCGGGTACTTGGCGCCGAAGTCCAAGAGCTCCCGCACGTTGCGGGCAAAGCGCGGACGGGCCGTCGCTGTCTGTGCGAGGGGCCCGGCGACGAGGGTGGGCAACGGCTCGAAGTCGAGCCCCTTGCGCAGGATGGCTTTGACCGCGCCCTTACTTGTAAGCCGCGTAGAAGCTCGCTCGCTGGCAGGCCGCTCTGGCTCGCTCGGGTGGAAAGTCCGTCAAGTGCGATACGATCGCCTGCACAGCGCGCAGTTGATCGAGCACGTCGTCGCTGTCGAAGACCTCGCGAATGTAAGCGGCGACCTCCGGTCCCAGGCGATCGGCGCGCACCTCCCAGTACGAGCGCGCACGATGACGGTAGTCGCTGCGATGCTCGGGAAGACGGCGCTCGTCCGTGCGCCGCTGCCCCGGCTTCTGCGCTTCGTGCGTCGCGACGCGCAAGTCGTCGTGGAACAGCTGCACAGAGCTGCGATCAGCGCACCCACAATTGCTTGCCGACCAAGCGCCAAGGTGCTGAGTACATCGCGCCGCGAAACACGACATGGCTATCGCGGTGGACCTGCGCTTGGTGCCAAACCACGAGGTCCGGACGCCGCGCGGAAGTGGCTTGAGCGCGGCGCGCTCGACGAGCTCGAACACGGCCAGCGGACGCTCTCGCGTGGTGCCATGAATGCGCTGGCCTGCGACATTCAGCGTCCACCTTGTGAGCTCGGGCTGAAGTACATCGGCCGAACGCTCGTCCGGCCGCGCGGCGAAGAAGTTGTTCTTCGCGTACTTCACCGCCGACTCGACCTTACCTTTGCTCTCGGGGCTATACGGCGGTGTCGGCGCGATCTTGAAGCCGTAGTGTCGCGCAAGCTCGTGGTAGCTGCGATTGAGCGTCGTCGGGTCGCTCGGCGCGAACGCGGCGCGAATGACGGCCGACTTCAGGCCAGCCTCTCCGACCCCGCTTTACGAGGCGCTGGAGCTATCGAGCATCGCGGCGACCGTGCGCGCGAAGACCTCGAGATCACCGAGCTCATCGAGGGCATCATAGATCCGGCCGTGATCGATCACAGGATAGAGGTGCGCCAGCACGTTTCGCAGTCCGGCCCATCCTGTGAGGCGTGCTGCGAGCTGCGGATCGATGAGACCGGAGGCGCCGAGCCGCCGAAACGCGTCCTGGTAGGTGGCGCTCTGCGCGAGACCCGCGTCGGCGCCGACGTGCAGTGCGAGATCGATCGTAGATTGAACCGCCAAGTACAGGGCGTGCAGCACGAGATGCTGTGCATCGCGATCGTGATGGAGCTGCTCGCGCGTGATGCGAGCTCGGTAAGCGCGCAGATCTCCCAAGTTGTCGAGCAGCACATCGAGTAGACGTCGCGCCACGTCCGCGCGTACCACTAGCCGGCCTTTCGACGTAGGGATTCGAGCCGCAGCGCTTGCCCTCGTGCGATCCACGGCGCGAGATCGAGCCAGATACGTGCGACGTGCGTCTCCCAATCTTTTCGAGCATCCGGATCGTTATCGACCAAGAGGTGCCCCTGCTGCACCGCCGAAGCACGCAGCGCCGGGCTGGCCGACGTGAGCTCGACCACGTCCAGGGGAAACTCGGGCACGACCGATTCCAGCGCGGCGACGAGTGTCCCAAAACGCACTGCGCCGCGCGCTTCTGTATCCTTCAGAACAACGCCGATATCCAGATCGCGAAACGGCTCTGCCCGCGCAGCGGAGCCGAACAGATACGCCCAGCGAATCGAGAGATCCCGATTCAGAGCTTCGCGCAGCCGCTCGACCGCGTGCCCCATTTCCGCGTGGCGCGGCGGAGGTGCTCTGTGATCCACGTGAGACACTCTCCCATGATAGCCCGCGAGCACCGGCGGTGCGACGCCCACATGTTTGGCATGCCGCGCCCGCCCCGCGCCTGCCCAGTTCCGGTTCGTGCGCTGGGGGAAGGGGCGGAGGTTCGCGTGCCGGAGAACCGCCTTCGGCGAGGCCTTGTTCGGCGGTGCGCACCGGGCGCTGACGCCAGGTGGCGAGTTCGTCGCCGAGTTCGGCGGCGCGGGCAATGTGGCCAGCGTGGTCGAGGCGCTGACCGCCGAGCTCCGAGCGCGCGGCGTCGACGCCCCCCAGCCTTGGTATTTTCCCAGCGCGGGCGAGTACGCGACCAAGCTCGAACGGGCAGGCTTCCGCGTCGAGTTCCTCGCGTACTTCGATCGCCCTACCCCCCTGCCGGGCGACGTCCTCGATTGGATCGCGACGTTTGGTGAACGCTACACGCACGCGCTGCCCGCCGAGCAACGACCGTCCTACCTGCGCGACGTGCGCGCGCGCCTGGCCCCGCTGAACGGCGTGCTCGACTACGTCCGCTTGCGCACCCGCGCCCGCAAGCGCTGACTCGCTCTATATCTCATGTTACCCAGAGGCACCTGGCCGCGATCTGGACGATGTCTGGTCGACTCAACGGACTTGATCGATGTGCTTTTGGTCTCGGCACCTGAAACCTCCATCTGTTCGACAGAGGTCGAGCTCCGGATTCACAAAGACCGAGCACTCAGATGCACACTTATAACTGCTGTAAGCGCACTGTTTCTCCGTCCCAGGGGCGGTCCCTGCGGGCGCCTATCTTTGGGCGGGGCGGCGAGCCTCAATCCCGTGTCGCGCTCGAGAGTACCAGCGCCATGCGCCTGGCGCGCGCCTTGGCCTCTTCCGCGCGCTCTCCCACGAACAGCTCGTCGACCGTGGACGACCACAATCCGAGCCAGTGTTCGAAGTGCTCCCAGGCGATGGGCAAGTCGCGGTGCTTGGCGCGGGGATTCCCGTGATAGAGGGGAGCGCCGAACAGCACCGTGTACCAGAAACTCGCCATGCGCTCGAGGTGCGCGGGCCAGCATCCGTCCTCGATGCGGGAGGCGAACACCGGGCCCAGCAACGGGTCTTCGCGCACCCGCGCGTAGAAGGCGTCGACCAGGCTCCGACAATCGGCGAGCGAGCTCAGGCGCGTTCGGGCGTCGGGATCGGGCGGAAGCGAGGTCATGGGGGCAACCTCACTCTGCTCGCGCGCGGAACCGCGCGCTTCGACTTGGCCGCGTTGCGGAGCTGATGTCGGAGGAACAAGGCCAGGCCAAGGAACATCGACGGCGGCAGCAGGCTCAGCATGATGGTGCCGATCAGAAACGCGCCTTGGTTCGGGTCGCGAGGATCGCTGCAGGCAGCGCAGGCGAGGGCCCTCGCGGGCGACAGCCCGAGCACCACGCCTGACAGGAGCAGGAGCGCGCGGCGGATCATAGGTACACTTTCCAATATAAGACGGGCCATACCCCGACCACGAAGAACCACAGCACGCGGGCGGCGCCGAAGGTCGCGCTGTCGAGGGTGCCCCGCGAGAGGCGCAGGAGGACGAAGGAGAGAAAGCCGAGCGCGCTCAGCGCGTGGACGGCGTGCGCGCCCACGATCAGGTAGAAGAAGGCGCCGTGCGCGCTGGAGGTGAGCGTCAGGCCCTCGCGCACCAGGGCCAGCCACTCCGTCCCCTGAAACGTCACGAACAGCGCGCCGAGCAAGAGGCCGAACAGCAGCGGGGCCTCGGCCTTACGCGGATCCTCCCGGTAGCGCACGCCCGCGAGGCCGACGAGCCAGCCGCTCGCGAGCAGCGCGAGCGTGTTGTACGCGGTGGTCTCGATCGGTAGCCGCGGCTGGTCGGGCGGCGGCCAGGCGAAGGGCAAACTCGCCTTGGCGATGGTGTGCGCGCTGATCAACCCCGCGAAGAACATCACCTCCGTGATCACGAAGATCAGCATGCCGAGGGTCGCGCTCGGGATCGGCGGAGCTCGGCGCCGGGGTGCGATCGTGGCTTGGGAGCTGGGCGCGGCGAGCATAGTCATGCTGCTCTCGTAGGCCTGCGCCGCCTGCGCAACAAGAGGGGGCCTCCGCTCCGCGTTCGCGGAATTGATCTGGATCAAGTGCCGCGAAATCGCGTGGCCCCATATCTCGAGCAGGCGAACGTCGGGAGCTTCGGATGGTCACACGCACCCTGTCGTATCAATGGCTCCTCGCGCTCTGGTTGGCGGCGTCAGGCTGCGCGCCCCATGCGCCGCACGGCAAGGAGCGCGCTGCCGCGCTGTTCGGCACCTGCGCCTCCTGCCACGGGCAAGACGGCGGTGGGCGCGAAGAGTACGGCGCGCCGGCCATCGCGGGGCTCGAGGCCTGGTACGTCCAGGCTCAGCTCGTGAAATTTCAAAAGGGCATTCGCGGCGCTCACCCGGACGACGCCGCGGGCCTGCGCATGCGTCCCATGTCCCGCACGCTCCGGAGCGCCCAGGACGTGCGGCTCGTCGCGAGCTACGTGGCGCAGCTCGCTGCGCCGCCACGGGCCAAGCAGACCGCGGGGGACGCGGGCCGCGGGCAGCCGCTCTACGCGACGTGCGCGGCGTGCCACGGCGCCGACGCGCGTGGGAGCCCCGACAAGCGCGCGCCGCCGCTCTACCGCGCGAGTGACTGGTACCTGCTGAAGCAGCTCGCCAACTTCAAGGCAGGGATCCGCGGCACCCACCCGGACGATGAGACCGGAGCACAGATGCGCCCCATGGCGCTCGGGCTCGCAGACGAGCGAGCGATGCGCGACGTGGTGGCTTACATCGGCACGCTCTCGAGATAGAGGAGAACCACATGTCGGAGCCCGAGCCTGGCGAGGTCGCCCAAAAATTCTTTCTGTCCATGATGATCGGCACCGCCCTCTACGTCGGCGTCGTGTGTGCCTTCGTCTTGTTCCGTTGAGGAGGCCCCGTGATCGAGCGATTCGTCCAGCAAGCGTCGACCTACGCGAGCTCGATCGACAACCAGATCTGGTTGATCACCATGCTCGTGGG